>JANMQW010000324.1:0-1962 GCA_031370725.1 Novosphingobium sp. | reverse complement strand
CGAACGGTGCCCCAAACGACGGCGAACTCCTGCTGCGCGCGGCGTGCTCGCCAAGCGACACGCTGACCCTCCACGTCTTCGGCGGAAGCGAGGGCATCCGGCTGGTGGCGCTGCTCGACAACCTCGGCAAAGGCGCCAGCGGCGCTGCTGTGCAGAGCTTGAATTTGATGGCAGGACTGCAAGAGACCGCGGGGTTGGTTTTCTAAAATCCTCCCCGGCACGGGGAGGATTTAATCCTCTTCGGCGATCGTCACTTTAAGGCCGTCGAGCGCGTCGGTCATCGGGATCTGGCACGACAGGCGTGAAAATTCATCGCGGTGGTCCGAGCTGTCGAGCAGGTCGTTCTCGTCTTCGCTCATCGTCGGCAGCTGGTCGGCGAACGATGGGTCGATGTGGATGTGGCAAGTGGCACACGAGCAGCAGCCGCCGCACAGCGCCAGCAACTCATCGAAACCGTTGTCGCGGATGTTTTCCATCACCGACAGGCCCGCAGTCGCATCGACAGTGGTTTCTTCCCCGGCGCGATTGGTCACCAGCAACTTCGGCATAGTATGTCGTCCCCGCTTTGTTCGCCTCCGGCGCTATCGCCGGTTTGGCCGGGCTGCTAGGGCGCGGCGGCGGATTTGGCAAGGGAACGGTGGCGATGGGCCAAGTGCTATGGGTTTGAGCGCAAAGGCGATCCGCGAGGGGCTCGATCACGTGGCCGCGCTTGAACCGCTTATGGGCGCGGCAATCGAGCGGGTTGGCTACCCCGAACCGCGCCTGCGCCCCACCGGCTATGTCACGCTGCTGCGCACGATCGTCGGTCAGCAGGTCAGCGTCGCTGCGGCGGCTTCGGTTTGGAACAAGCTGGCGGCCTTGCTAGGCGACGACATCCCGCCCGAAGCCCTGCTCGCCGCCGATTTCGACAGTTTGCGCGCGTGCGGCTTCTCGCGCCAAAAACAGGGCTATGCACGCAGCTTGTGCGAGCTGGTGATGTCGGGCGAGCTCGAGCTGGACGCGCTGCCAGCCGACGACGACGAGGCGATCGCCGAACTCACCCGGATCAAGGGCATCGGCCGCTGGTCGGCGGAGATTTACCTGCTGTTCGCCGAGGGCCGCCCCGATATCTGGCCCGCGGGCGATCTGGCGGTGATGGCCGGCCTCGCCAAATTGCTCAAGCTGGAAGCGCGTCCCGACGAAAAGGCCACCCGGCTGATTGCAGAACCGTGGCGCCCGCACCGGGGAGCCGTGGCGATTTTCACGTGGCATTGTTACAACAACCCAGCGCTTTAGATTTATCGTGCGGTACGCTTGAAATGGTCTGCGACAGCTGTATTATCCGCCTAACACAGGAGGAAACCCCACCATGACATTCAAACCTTTGCGCGCCGCCATGCTCGCCACGTTGAGCCTTGGCGCGCTCACCCTTGGAGGAACCATTGCGATGGCCCAAAGCGCCGATCCCCACGCCGGTCATCACATGACCAAAGGCAATTCGGGGGACCATAACGCCGCGCCCTTGATCGCGCGTCAGGCGCTGTTTGGCAATCCGACCAAGTCGGCCGGGCGGCTTTCGCCCGACGGCAAGTATGTCAGCTACCTCGCGCCGCGCGACGGCGTGATGAACATCTGGGTGGCGCCTGCCGCAACCCCGGACAAGGCCAGGCCGATCAGCGCCTCCAAAGATCGCCCGATCCGCCAGTACTTCTGGGCGCCCGACAGCAAGAACGTGCTCTATATCCAGGACAAGGGCGGCGACGAGAACTTCCTGCTGTATGGCATCGATCCCGTCACCGGCACCGAACGCACGCTGACCCCGTTCGAGAAGACCAGGGTGCAGATCGTCGGCGGATCGACGATCCACAAGGACCGCATCCTGATCGGCGCGAACAACCGCGATCCCCAGGTGTTCGACGTCTCCAGCCTCGATCTCAACTCGGGCAAGCTCACGTCCGTGCTAAAGAACGACGGCGGCTATGC
>JANMQW010000042.1:0-2538 GCA_031370725.1 Novosphingobium sp. | reverse complement strand
TCGGCCATCGTCCAGTCGCCGGCCAGCCCGCAGACGTGGCGGACGAAGTTCTTGTAAAGCTTGCCGCCGTCGGGAGTGTGGACCACCTCGGGGTGGAACTGCATCGCGTAGATGCGCTTTTCGTCGTTGGCGATAACCGCGAACGGCGCGCCCGCGCTGGCCGCGACGGGGCGGAATCCGGGGGCAAGCTGCGTGACTTTGTCGCCGTGGCTCATCCACACCTGGTGGGTCTCGCCCTCGGCCCACAGCCCGTCGAACAGCGCGCAGCCGTCCGAAATCTCGATGAAGGCGCGCCCGAATTCGCCTGAATCGCCGGGCAGGACCTCGCCCCCCAACTGGTGCATCAGCGCCTGCTGGCCATAGCAGATCGCCATGATCGGCAGCCCGCTGTTCAGGATCTCGTCGGGGATGCGCGGGCCATCTTCGTCCAGCACCGATGCGGGCGAGCCCGACAGGATGACCCCTCTGGGCTGCATCCTCGCGAAAGCTTCTGTGGCGGCGGTGAACGGGGCGATCTCGGAATAGACCCCCGCCTCACGCACCCGGCGGGCGATAAGCTGGGTCACCTGGCTGCCGAAATCGACGATCAGGATCGAATCTGAGGGTTGGAGCGTCATGGCGGGCCGATAGGTTGCACGTTGCGCCAAGTCCAGCGGGCGCGCGTTGCGCGCGGGCCGGTGAACGATTACGCAGCGCGATAAGCCCCCAACCGCATGGGGCGGGAGTGAAGTTTTGCCCCACCGCGCCACGTTTGGGTTCGTCTTTGCGATCGTGCTGATCGACATGCTTGGCTTCGGGATCGTGATGCCGGTGCTGCCACGGCTGATCATGGATCTGGGGCACATGCCCGTGGATGGCGCGGCGGTGTGGGCCGGGTGGCTGGGCGCCGGCTATGCGGCGATGCAGTTCGTGTTCGCCCCGGTGATCGGCAACCTCTCAGACCGGTTCGGGCGGCGCCCGGTGCTGCTGGCCAGCGTGCTGGCGATGGGGATCGATTACACCGTGATGGGCTTTGCGCCGACGTTGTGGTGGCTGGTCGCCGGAAGGATCGTGGCGGGGATCACCGGGGCGAGCTTTTCGGCGGCCTATGCCGCGATCGCCGACATTACCCCGCCCGAAAAGCGCGCCGCCAGCTTTGGAACGATGGGGATGGCGTTCGGGTTCGGGTTCATCGCCGGACCCGCTTTGGGCGGACTGCTCGGCGCGATCGACCCGCGGATGCCGTTCTTCGCGGCGGGCGGGCTGGCGATCGCCAATTTCCTGTTCGGTCTGGTGTTCCTGCGTGAGACGCTGGCACCCGAAAATCGCCGCCCGTTCGAGTGGCGCCGCGCCAACGCTTTCGCCGCGCTCAAGGCGCTGCGCGGGCAAAGCAGCAGCGTGATGTGGCTGGTCGCCGCGCTGGGGGTATGGCAGCTCGCGCACACCGTGTACCCGGCGATCTGGACCTATTTCGCGATGGCGGCCTATGGCTTCGACGTGAAGCAGGTCGGGCTGGCGCTGGCGGTGGTCGGGCTGAGCAGCGCGCTGGTTCAGGGGCTGGGCTTGCGCTGGATTGCCCCAAGGCTGGGCGAGCGGGTCGCGGTGCTGCTCGGGGTGGCGGGGTTTGCGATTTCCGCCGTACTTTACATGATCGCGACCAGCACCGCGATGGTCTATGGCGCGATCCTGATCGGCAGCCTGCAAGGCTTCATTCAGCCATCGATCCAGGCAATCAACAGCCGCGCGGTGGATGCGCGCAGCCAGGGCGAATTGCAGGGCGCGACGCAAAGCATCGGCAGCATCGCCCAGATCGTCGCCCCGCCGCTTTATGCCGGGGCCTTTGCCAAGTTCAACGGACCGGGCGCGTTTGCACAGATCCCGGCGATGCCGTTGCTGATCGCCGCGGGGTTCTCGATTATCGGGTTCGTCCTGTTTCGCGCCGGGCTGCGGCGGTTGCCGCCGCAGGCCCCGCGGCCCGCGACGGCGTAACCATCAGCCAGCCGCGCGCGCTGGGCGCAACGCAAGGCTGGTCGGTCCTGTGCGACGGACCACTTCATCGATGGGGAGCGAATCGGACATGAGCGGCTCGTAGCGGCTGACGCATGGTCAACTTCAAGCGGGACGATCACCCAATACTCTTGCACAGAAGCTTTCGCTCCGTCGAACGACCAAAGCCTCCGAGCTACAATTACCTTGACCTGGGTTAGATCACTATCGGACCCACCTGCGCCCCGCCCCGCCCCGCCCCGCCCCGCCCCGCCCCGCCCCGGACGAGCAGGCGCCGCGGCGTGCTCGGGTGAGCCAGGGTAATTAGCCGACAGACCCCGCATTTGCTGCGAAAATTGTGTCACTCATCGCCATCATGCCTGAAGAATCCGCCAGGTTCAGACCATCGCTGCCGGCATGAACTGGGAACGAGGCAATCGCGCTGGCAAACTGTGCTGCCGAGGAACCATACAATCCCGCCGGGAACGCCCCCGCAAAGGACGTTTCCGGCGCGGCGAGGGTTCTAAGCCCTGGCATGAACGCCTCCAGCGCCACCTGATCGTCGCTCAACTC
>JANMQW010000309.1:0-13364 GCA_031370725.1 Novosphingobium sp. | reverse complement strand
ACTCGTTTCAGGACCCATTTGGCGTTTCACCCGGAGCGTCGTTTGGCACGCTTTCTCGCGGGCATAGCCTGTGGTCTGAAAGCACTGTGTTAGCGGCGCGATGGGTCCTGATGCCGCCGTTCGGTTCGCTCGCCACGCAAGAGGCGATGCTCAATTCGAACGCAGTAACCAATCGCGATTTCGTCGATTTTCTGACGGCGCGGGCCTACTTCCTCGAATGTGTCGGCCGCAGCGAGGATGCCTCCGCGCAGGCCGGGCGTGCTGCGCGGCTCGATTCGCTCAACCCCTTTGCCATGGGCCTGCACAGCCAGGCGCTGTGGTTCGCGGGCCATTATGACCGGGCCCGTGACGCGATGGAATTCGTCCGCGCGAAATGGCCGGATAGCCACCACAGTGTCGCTGTGCTTGTCCAGGCCTGCGTTCACCAGCAGGACTGGGATGCGGTCGATCGCCTGACCGCCCCGTCAACGCTGGCGCTCTATCCCCTGCGCGAGCATGTTGGCGTGGTCGCCTTTGCCCGCGTGATGCGCAATCCCACGCCGCGCAGCCGTCGGCTGATGTTCGAGACGATCCGCAAGCGGGCCGATACCACCGGCCATATCGACGCGCAGGTCGCCGTGGTTGCGGCCGAGCTGGGCTTCATCGACGAGACGTTCGATTTGCTTGACCGCTGCCGCTTCGGTCCGTCGGGTATCCCGAAAGACGTGATGGGCACGCACGCCTACCGCACGCTGCTGCTGTTTCCCAAGGCCTACAAGTCGCTGCGCGCCGATCCGCGATTTGTGAAGACCTGTGCGCGGCTGGGGCTGGTTGAATATTGGCTGGGAACCCAGCACTGGCCCGATTGCGCAGCGGACGTGCCTTATGATTTCAAGTCGGAATGCGACAAGTTGCGGCACCACCCCAAAGATGTGTTTTTGGGGTCCTCGTAACAGATGCGCAAAAAGTGACGGTGGCAAATCACGACGACTTTTCGGTCGTTTGTTCACCGACATTGCAAGCGACAAAGCGGCCATCCAATTGTAGCCTGCTCGAATGACCGGGCGTGTTATCGTACTTAATGGCGTAGGCAGTGCTGGAAAGACTTCGGCGGCGAAGGCTTTCCAGCGTCGCGCCGCTGCCCCTTGGCTTCATGTGTCGGGTGATGTTTTTCTGGACATGATCGCGCCCCAAATGTGGGGCGATCCAAGAGGCATTATCTTCCGACAGTTTGAGGATGAAGGAGTTCCGTCAGTCGAGATCGAGATGGGTGTCGAACTCCATCGCTTAATGCAGGGAATGCGAGCTTCCGTGGTTGCGCTGGCCAAAGCAGGTAACAACTGCGTGGTCGACGACGTGATGCTCTCGGTGGCCGATCAGCACTCCTACCGGGCGTTTGCGGAAGACCTCACAATTCAATTTGTCGCCATCCACGCCCCGCTACGTGTTCTCGAAGAGCGGGAGCGAAACCGAGGCGACAGGTTGATAGGACTATCGCGCTGGCAATTCCCTCGCGTGCATCAAGGCATTCAGTACGATTTCGAGATCGACACGACAGACACCGATCCAAAGGATGTCGCGGTAGCAATTGCGTCCGCTTTGCACGTCCCGATCACCAATAGCTGACAGACATCATTCCACAACATTGCGGACATTGGCAGGGTTGCCAAATTTTGATCTGTTTGATCGAAACCGATCGCACCACTGTACCACTTCATTCAACCTCAAGTTCTTTCACCTGTTGAGCGCTGGCCCCTTCGACTTGCAACGTTAGACCCAAGCACGGCGCAATGACGATCGGATCCAGCTTGGTGCGCCAAGGCATGCGCGAGTGATTGCAGCGATACCGCACGCGATGGCCATTGCGTCGAGGCGACTTTGCCATCCTTAGCCAAGGTTGCCTATTCGCTAACCCGCAGAATTCCGAGATTTTTGACCCGCAGTTTCGGCGCTTTGCATGCCCAGTGGTAGCCAGCCTATGGGTTTGAGACATTTTTCGGCCGTTCAAGGGCAGGCCACGCCGCCCGCGACAAGAGCCGCCCGTGGGATATGGGCAAGAACTTCAGCCAGGCGGCGGTAAATGGCGCGATCACGCCCACCGGCCAAGTCGGCAATCTCGCGGGCAAAATCCTGCGTCTCGCCGTGAATTGGCGGGCTTATGCAAGAATCGGATCTGGCCTTGCGCATCTGGTCCTGCGCCGAAATCATTTTAGAACTCAGCCATTGTGACGATCTGGCACCGGGCGATCTCATCGTCGGGATTCCCCAGGTCAAGAAGTTCGGCGACGTCGACCTGCAAGGCGTCCGCAATGCGGGCGAGAACCGCCGCAGACGGGTTACGGACCCCACGTTCAACCCCGCTGAGATACCCCCGGTCAAACCCGCTGTCCGTAGCAAAATTCTCCTGAGTGATGGCACGTTCCTGGCGCAGCCGCCCTAGGTTCCACCCGATACGTTCGCGCACATCCATCAGTGCCACGGGTCAGCCAGAGAGACTGATTGGCCCACGACTTATACAACTCATTTGCGGAAGCTGGTCTTCAAAATGCAGCAAGAGCTCGAACACAGCAGCAAATGATGCTGGGGTCAACGCTTCTGGCACCCGGCTAATTTCGACACAGTTGCCAAGGGACGATAAAAGAAGAAATTGCGGCCTACCGATCCCCGCCGGGTGCCCTTTGGCGTACGGAAATAATGGTTTGCTGGGCCCTTCGAAGAGGCGTATTCATCAACTATTGTCGGCAGCTGGATTTACAGGCGCTCGATGACACGCGGCAACTTTGTTCCGCTTTTTCGGGACCTTGTCCGTGCCTTCCCCCGCCGCCGGCCGAGTCGGCGTAACGCGCAGGCTCGGCTGGAGCCACTGGAAGGGACGATCATGCACATTTCAAAACACGTAAAGCTTGTGGCGCTTGTCGGCATTATGGCCGTCGCGTCAACCGCGACGGTAGCCATCGCGGAACCCGGAAGTGGAGTTATGGGCATGCCGTTGGTCGGGGCGCACCTCAACGAAGTGACGCAAATAAATCATGACCGCATCAAGTTGCAGACCAAGGAGCCGGTCGATGTACGGGTTATAAAGCTCACATTCGCACCTGGCTCACGTAGCGGCTGGCACCACCATTCGGGAATTAACATGGTTTCCGTGGCATCGGGTCAAGTGACTTTCACCGACAATAATTGCGTTGCAAAGACCTACGGTCCCGGTCAGCCCGCTGGGTCAGTTTTTGTCGAAGGGGATGATAACCCCGGACAGGCGACTAGCACCACCGGCGCAGTGGCTTACGTGGTTGTGGTTCTTCCAACGGGTGCGGCTAATCGAATTGAGGACACCCCGATTTGCTTGTGATGAAATTGGTCGGTGGGCGTTAGCAAAGCCCGTTGCACCATTCGACCGAGCAAGTACCGTCCGCCCTTAATGCGGGCGGCTCACGTATGCGACGAGCGGAGTTCAGGCCCCTGATGGACTGTAACTCCGCTTTTCGTGTAGACAGATTGGCGACTAAGTTCAGTTGACGCCTGTGGTTGTCCTGAATATTTGACATCTACATTTGTAGCGGGAAAGTCCTATGTCGGGTATGACTTCTAAAACGGCGATATGCGTGGGCATAGCAATTGGAGGCGTCGGGATGCTGGCGCTCACCGAAGCAACAAGGGGTTCCCGGGCCCTCGTACTCAACTCGACTTCGACGCCGACGCAAGCATTTGTTCGGGACGTAGTCCAGCTGCCGCATCCGGCAGTTGCCGCTCAGCAAGCGTATCCTTGTGCGACCAGTTCAGCGGTAAGCACGAGCGTTGAAACTGTAGTCGAAGCGATACCTTCCGAAGACCCGTATGCTGGCTGATGTAACCCCCCGCGCAGGGGTTCGAATCCTCTAGCCGCACCAGCTTGCAATTGCCTGGACAGTGCCAATCAGGCGGACGCTGGGCGCCTCACGCGACTGCCATCAGGCTGGCATTGCCGCCCGCTGCGGTGGTGTTGATCGAGGTTGAGACCTCCTCAAGCAGCCAGTCGAGCATGTAGCTCTCGCCGCCCGCCAGCGACTGAGGCGTGATCGCCTGGAGCGACACAATTGCACCGCCGCGCTGGGCAAGTCGGCGTGACACCGCGGCGACGTCCTCGGCGTTGCCCTCCACCAGCGCGGCGGTGAGGCCATCGTGCGCGAACGCGTCGTTCGCGTCGATGATCCGCGCCGCCAAACTTCCGGGTAGGCCGGCCAGCACCTCTCCTGATACCTTGAAGACAACCGCGCTGTTGCCCGTCGCCAGCACCGCGCCAAGCTGGATGCGCAGGCCAGTGGCGGTCCGTGCGGAAAGCGCGACGCGGCCGCGCGGGTGCAGCGCGTACAGGTTGCGCTCGCCGACCGGGCCGGGCAGTTCGATCTCGTGGTCGAGCCGCGAGCGGCGCGCGATGTCCTGAACGGCGGCGAGGGCGACAGGGTCACCCTGCCCCTTCAGCCAGGCGAGATAGGCTGTGACTGCTGGATTGGCGGCGACCAGTGCCGCAAGCACCGCCGCTTTAGGATTGGTGACCAGCTTGGTCAGGTAGAGTGGCCCGCCCGCCTTGGGGCCGGTGCCCGACAGACCGCGCCCGCCGAACGGCTGCACGCCCACCACCGCGCCGATGATGTTGCGGTTGACGTAGAGATTGCCCGCCTCGATCGCACGCGTCACCCGCGCGACGGTGTCGTCCAGCCGGGTGTGTAGGCCAAAGGTAAGACCATAGCCGGTGGCGTTGATCGCGCGGACCACCGCGTCCACCTCGCCGGCGCGGAAGCGCACGACGTGGAGGACCGGGCCGAACACCTCGCGGCCCAGTTCGACGATATCGTCGAGCTCGATGAGCGTCGGGGCGACGAAGGTGCCGTGCGCGGTGTCCTCGCCCAGGGGCGCCAGCTCCACCTTGCGACCCGCCGCGCGCATCGTCGCGATATGACGCTCGATGTTGTCGCGCGCTTCGGCGTTGATTACCGGGCCGATATCGACCGCCAGCCGGTCGGTGCGGCCAACGCTCAATTCGCGCACCGCGCCTTTGAGCATGGTCAGCGTGCGATCGGCGACGTCCTCTTGCAGGCAGAGCAAGCGGAGTGCCGAACAGCGCTGCCCCGCGCTGTCGAACGCCGACGCGATCACGTCGCCGACCACCTGTTCGGCCAGGGCGGAGGAATCGATGATCATCGCGTTCTGCCCGCCGGTCTCGGCGATCAGAGTGATCGGCTTGCCGTCAGCCGAAACGCGTCCGGCGAGCTGCTGCTGGATCAGCCGCGCGACCTCGGTCGATCCGGTAAATATCACGCCCGCGGTCTCGCTCGCGCCGACCAGTGCGGCTCCGACTGCGCCCTCGCCCGGCACCAGCTGCAAAATACCCTCGGGGATGCCTGCCTCGCGCAGGATGCGCACCGCCTCGGCGGCGATCAGCGGGGTCTCCTCGGCGGGCTTGGCGAGCACGGAGTTGCCCGCGACCAGCGCGGCGGCGACCTGGCCGGTGAAGATGGCGAGCGGGAAGTTCCACGGGCTGATGCAGACCACCGGGCCGAGCGCGCTGGTGTCTCCGTCCATCCAGCGCTCCGCTTCGGCGGCGTAGTAGCGCAGGAAGTCGATCGCCTCGCGCACCTCGGCGATGGCGTTGGCGGCCGATTTGCCCGCCTCGCGGATGATCAGCCCGAGCAGCGTGGGCATCCGCGCCTGCATGATGTCGGCGGCGCGGGTCAGGCACGCGGCGCGCTGCTCGACGGGCACGGCTCGCCAATAGTCGAACGCGGCGGCGGCGCGGCGCACAGCATGGCGGGCACCGTTCTCGCTCGTCTCGGTCACATGCCCAACGATGTCGCGATGATCGGCCGGGTTGCGGACCGGCCTGGCCTCGCCGGAGGCGGGGCCTGCCGTCCATGCGCGTCGTGCGCTCTGGGCCATAGCATCGGCCAGCATCGCCAGCATCGCCTCGTCGCTCAGGTCGAGCCCTGCTGAATTGCGGCGCGCACCATAGATGGCGGCGGGTAGCACGATCACCTCGTGCGGGGCGCCGGGAACCGGCATGGCGCGGACGATCGCGACCGGATCGGCGATCAGTTCCTCGATCGCAACCGCGGGATCGCCGATGCGGTTGACGAACGACGAGTTGGCGCCGTTCTCCAGCAGGCGCCGTACCAGATAGGCGAGCAGTGTTTCGTGCGTGCCGACCGGCGCGTAGACGCGGCAGGGGCGGTCGAGTTTGTCCTTGCCGACCACCTCGTCATACAGCGGCTCGCCCATGCCGTGGAGGCACTGGAACTCGTAGTCGCCGGGGCTGAAATCGGGTCCTGCGATCTGATAGATGGTCGCCAGCGTCTGCGCATTATGGGTGGCGAACTGCGGAAACACCGCGTCGCGCGCGGCGAGCAACTTGGCAGAACACGCAATATAGGCGACGTCAGTATAGATCTTGCGCGTGTAAACCGGATAATCGGACAAGCCATCGACCTGCGCGCGCTTGATCTCGGCATCCCAATAGGCGCCTTTAACCAGGCGCACCATGATCCGCCGCTCCGACGCCCGTGCAAGCTCGATCACGAAATCGATCACCAGCGGACAGCGCTTGCCATAGGCCTGCACGACGAAGCCGAGGCCGTTCCAGTCATTGAGCGCCGGGTCGTGCGCCAGCGACTGGAGCAGATCGAGCGACAGTTCCAGCCGGTCGGCTTCTTCCGCATCGATGTTGAACCCGATGTCATAGCCGCGCGCGAGCACCGCCAGCGCCTGCACGCGCGGCAGCAGCTCGGCCATCACGCGATTGGCCTGCGCGCGCGAATAGCGGGGATGGAGCGCCGACAGCTTGATCGAGATGCCAGGCCCGCCATAAGGGCCGCGCTTTGCCGCCGCCCTTCCAATCGCATGGATCGCCTGCTCGTAATCGGCATAATAGCGGTGCGCATCGGCAGCGGTCGTCGCCGCCTCGCCGAGCATGTCGTAGGAAAAGCCGAAGCCGCGCGCCTCGCGCTCGCGTGAGCGGGTCAGCGCCTCGTCGATCGTCTGGCCGGTGACAAACTGCTCGCCCATCATCCGCATCGCAAGATCGACACCGCGCCGGATCACCGGCTCGCCCAGCCGCGCGACCATGCGGGTAAGCGCCGTGGACAGGCCACGGTCGTCCGCGCTGGCGGTCAGCCTGCCGGTCACTATCAGACCCCAGGTTGTGGCGTTGACGAACATCGAGCGCCCGTCGCCAAGATGCGCCGACCAGTCGCCGCCAGCGATCTTGTCGCGGATCAGCGCGTCGCGCGTCGCGGTATCGGGGATTCGCAGTAATGCCTCGGCGAGACACATCAGCGCGACACCCTCCTGGCTGCTCAGTGCATATTCCTGGACCAGCGCCTGGACGCCCCCGCGTGATTTCTTGGCGCGGAGATGTTCGATCAGGATCCGCGCGGTCGCCGCCGCCGCTTGCGTCGTTGCGGCGGGAAGCGTGGCAGCCTCGACCAGCGCCGGCACGCAAACGGGTTCGGGCACACGCGCCGCAGCGGTGATCGCGGCGCGCAGCGGATCGGCCGGGCGAACGGCGGGAGCGAAGCGGGCAAACAGGGCAGTTTTAATAGGCAGCTCGGTCGATTCCCTGATCGGCGTTCGCCCATGCCTTACGCAGTTGAAGCTCGATCGGACCAATTTCTCGCTCGCGCTTTTGCGCAACAAGGACGGCCTTCAAGCCGGCAAGCGCCCAGCCGTTTTGCGGGTGCCGCTTAAGGTCATCGCGTAAAACTGCTTCTGCTTCTGACGCCCGGCCGGCATCGAGCAGGGCTGCACCAAGCAAGTGCCGGACGGGAAAAAAGATGTCTTCGGGCTCATTGTAAGCCAGCTTGTCTTCCAGCAGCACCGCTTCCTTGAGCAAGTCGATCGCGGTGGCCGGATCGCCCTTGGCTGCCGCCAGGCGGGCCGCAGCCTTGCGTTGACCGACCTCGTAGACAGAGCTGGCAGCGTTCATCCCCTGCGCCGCATCGCTTGGCACGGCCGCGATCAGCGACTGCGACGTCGCAAGTTCGAGCGCCGCCTCCGATAGTCTTCCCGTCGCGGCAAGCGCCGTCGCGCGGGCCTGGTGGAATGAAATGGAAAGTCCCGCAAGGCGAGGGCCGGGGGCGGTCTCACGCAGCATCTCATCCCAGCGCCCGAAGCGTATCAGAGCGTCATACAAGTAGCCGATCGACCAATCGAGGCCCGGCATCGATACCAGCATGGCATCGGGCATCGCCGATCGCGCGGACCGGCTTGCCGAGATCGCTTCTGCCGATCGTCCCTCCATCGCCGCCGCGAACGCGAGGAACTGATAATTGTGGACGAGGTACATCGGGTAATAATCAGGCGGGGCGGTTTTCTTCAGATAGGCCAGGTCGGCGGCCGCACCGAGACGATTGGCCTGCGCGGCTTCCTCATACCGGCCAACGCGCTGCATGATGTGCGAGGGCATGTGCACGAGATGGCCGGCGCCGGGCATCATTTGTTTGAGCGCCTCGGCAGAAGCCAGCGCTACCTCCGGGTTCTTCGAGGCCTCCACGGCATGGATCAGGTAGTGGTTCGCGCCGGGATGGTGCGGATCGGCAATCAGCACTTTCTGCAGCGTAGCGACGATTTCGGGCGTTCCAGGTCCGGGCGAGCCGTCGGCGTTCCACAGTTTCCAGGGATTGGTGTTCATCAGCGCTTCGGCGAACAGGGTCTGGACGTCGTTGTCGTTTGGAAAGCGCTTCGCGACCGCGCGCATGGCGTCGACATATGCCGCCATGCGGGGGGCGCTATTCGCGGGCTCCAACGGCTCGGGACCGGAAAAACGGGCAGCCAGTGCGGATATGAGCGCCCGCTCGACCGGCGTGGATCTTGCGCCTTTCGCCTGCGCCTTGGCCAGTGCATCCCAGCCCACGTGCGCGCGGGCTTGAGCCATCATGGGCATGTTGTAATTGGGGCCCAACGTCAGTGCGACACCCCAGTAACACACGGCGCAGCGCGGATCGATTTGGGCAGCTCGCGCGAAAGACCGGGTAGCCTCGTCGTGATTGAACGCCCAGATGAACCGCATGCCCTGATC
This sequence comes from Novosphingobium sp., assembly GCA_031370725.1. GTDB lineage: Bacteria > Pseudomonadota > Alphaproteobacteria > Sphingomonadales > Sphingomonadaceae > Novosphingobium. The sequence goes on along the minus strand of JANMQW010000309.1, from coordinate 4,339 downwards.
GAAGTAGCGCTGGGCCTCGGACGACGACGTCGAGACCGATCGGTGGAACACTCCAAGCCCGTCAAACAGTTGCGCCCCGCGAGCCCAGTCGGCAAGCGTCAGAAGTGAAGCGGGTTGGGGGTGGCTATGGGCATCTTGCGCGATGCTCGGACCTGACACCAGGGCCAGCGCGAAAGCGAGCGCAGGGTTGCATTTTCTGAGCAAGGACATGGCGGCACTCCCAAAGCGACGTGGTTCCCAGGAAAACGATTGATACAACGCAAGTCCCGGCGCCGCAAAGGGCGACTTCCCTGGATTGGGCGCCTAGCCGGTGGCCAGCCAAGCCCTCACCGCCAGCCCCAGCGCCACGCACGCCACCATCAGAGCAACAAAAAATACCGGCGTCCACGGCATCCAGCCGACCGCGTCGAGGTTGCTGCGGCGGACGCGGCGGCGGTCGCCCAGCCAAGCGAGCGCGGCGATCAGCGCAGCAGCGATTCCGATCGCGCGCAAGGTGGCAAAGTCCGACAGCATCGCGGCTCGCTAGCAGCAGGCGGGCGCGGCGCAAGATGGCCTGGCAGTGCTTGCCCGCAAATCCCAGCGCGCTAGGAGCGGTCGCGATGACTGCTCGCGCGCACCGCCCCATCCTTGCGATCGCGCTGCGGCTGACCGCCGCCGCGCTGATCGCGGTGATGCTGGCGCTGGTCAAGCTGGCGGGCGAGGCCGGGGTGGCGCTGCCCGAAATCCTTTTCTGGCGGCAGTGCCTGGCGATCCCGCTGCTGCTGGCGTGGATGCGGTACACGGGCAACACCGGTCTGCTTCGCACCAAGCGCCTGTGGATCCATGGCCGCCGCGCGACGCTGGGACTGACCAGCATGAGCCTGCTGTTGGGCGCGGCGTTGTTCATGCCGCTGGCCGAACTGACCACGTTGACGTTCGCCGGGCCACTGTTCGCGGTGGCACTGTCGGCGCTTTTGCTCAAGGAAGCGGTTGGGCCGTGGCGCTGGGGTGCGGTGGCTCTGGGGTTTGCCGGGGTGGCGATTGTCGCCCAGCCATCGGGCGAGACGCTGCCCGCGCTCGGGGTGGCGATGGGCAGCCTTGCCGCCATGCTCAACGGATTGATCTCGGTCCAGGTGCGCGATCTGGGGCGCACCGAACACCCGCTGACCTCGGTGTTTATGTTCTCGGCGTTCTCGATGATCCCGCTCGCGGTGCTGCTGCCGTTCTACGTCGGCACCCATTCGGCGCAGACTTACGCACTACTTATCGGGACGGGGCTGTGCGGAATGCTCGCCCAGATCGGGCTGACTTCGGCGCTGCGTTTCGGCACGGTGGCGACGGTGACGGTGATGGACTATTCGGGGCTGATATGGTCGACGCTTGCCGGGTGGCTGGTGTTCGATCACCTGCCCCCGCTGACCACGTGGATCGGCGCGCCGCTGATCGTTGCGGCGGGGCTGATCGTGGTGTGGCGCGAGCATCGCATGTCACTCGACCGCGCCAAGGAGTTTGCCGCATGACCGATTCCTCGCGGTTGCCGATCCTCTACCACTGCCGCGATGCCCGCTCGCTGCGCTGTTTGTGGGCGGCGGAGGAAGCCGTGATGGCCATCGACTTGCGCCTGCTCCCCTTCCCGCCGCGCGCATTTGCGCCCGATTACAAGGAAGTAAACCCGCTCAAGACGGTGCCGGGGTGGGTCGAGAACGGCGTGCTCCTCACCGAATCCGCCGCGATTTGCGAGCGGATCGCGCAAGGGACGTCGCTGGAAGTGAGCCCTGACGAGACCGACTTCTGGACCTACCGCAACTGGCTCCACCGCAGCGACGCGACGCTGACCTTCCCGCTGGCGATCATGATCCGCTACACCCGCGTCGAGCCGCCCGAGCGGCGGCTTGGTCAAGCCGTCGAGGACTACAAGGCGTTCTTCGCCGGGCGTGCGCGGACCATTGAAACCGCACTGGTGGACGGTCGCGAGTGGCTGTGCGCGGGGCGTTTCACCATCGCCGACATCTGCGTGGGTTACGCCGCTTTCCTGGCCCGCACTCTGGGTGCTGAGGACGTGCTTGGCGAAGCCACTGTGGCATGGCTCGACCGCTGCATCGTTCGCCCCGCGTTCGGCCGCGCGCAGGCGCGCCAGGCCGCCCCGTTCAGTTGACCTGCCGCTCGCGCCCTTCCCAGTAAGGCTCGCGCAAGGCGCGGCGCAGGATCTTGCCCGATGGGTTGCGCGGCAGTTCGGGGATCAGGTCGATCGACTTGGGCACCTTGAACGCGGCGATCCGCTCGCGCGCCCAGGCGATCACGTTGTCGGGATCGACGGTGCGGCCAGGCTTGGCCACCACGCAGGCCTTGACCGCCTCGCCCCAGCGGTCGTCGGGCACGCCGATCACCGCGACTTCGGCGACGTCGGGATGGCCATAGATCGCGCTCTCTACTTCGGCGGGATAGACGTTCTCGCCCCCACTGATGATCATGTCCTTCATCCGGTCCTGGATGTAGATATAGCCGTCATCGTCCATGTAGGCGGCATCGCCGGTGCTGACCCAGCCGTCGGCGGAGAGCGTTTTGGCGGTGGCTTCGGGCAGATTCCAGTAGCCGAGCATGTTGTTGGGCGAACGGGTGACGATTTCGCCCACCTTGCCGCGCGGCAATTCTTGGCCATCCTCGCCGACGATCTTGATCTCGACCCCGGGCAGCGCCTTGCCTGCTGAGCGCATCCGCGCGGTTCCGGTCATATCGTGGTCTTCGGGGGGGAGAATCGCGACGGTGCCGGTGGTCTCGGTCATTCCGTAGCACTGCATGAACCCAGCGTTGGGGATCGTCTCGACCGCTTGGCGCAGCAGTTCGAGCGGGATCGGCGCAGCGCCGTACATCACGTATTTTAGCCGCGAAAAGTCGCTGGCTTTGGCCTTGGGATGCTGGATTACCATCTGCAAGGCGGCGGGGACGATGAAAAACCGCGTGATCCCCTGCTCGATCCCCGCAAGGCAGCCCTCCGGCGTAAACTCGGTCTGGACGATCCCGCGCACGCCTGCGCCCAGCGCCATCACCCCAAGCCCGGTTCCGCCGATGTGCGCGCACGGCATGCACACCAGGATGGCCTCATCCTCGCCCCATTCGGCCCATGGCAGCCCGGCGTCCTTGCCCGCGGTGCGCAGCCCGAAGATGTTGCGCGCGCTCAGCACCGCGCCCTTGGGGTTGCCGGTGGTGCCCGATGTGTACAGCTGGAGCGCCGCATCGTCCGGCCCCGCCGGATCGATCTCGGCAGGTTCGAGCGAGGCGAACCAGGCGCGCGCCTCGCTGGCGCCGACCACGCGTGGCTGCGTGGAGAGCTGCGCCGCCACCTCCTTGGCCGCCTCGACGAAATCGTCGCCCGCAAAAACAAGCCGTGCGCCGGTATCCTCCAAAATGAATGCGACCTCTGCCGGGGCGAGCCGCCAGCCGATCGGCACCATCACCACGCCGACACGGCCCGCAGCAATCAGCAACTCGAAGTACAGCGCCGAGTTCTTGCCGTACCACGCGATCCGGTCGCCCTTGGCGATCCCGCTGGCGGCAAACGCCGCGGCCATGTGGCGGCTCAACCGCTCCAGCCCGGAAAAACTCAACTGCTCGCCGGCTTCCTCGAAAATCGTCCGCTCGGGGCGAACTTCGGCCCAGTGGCGGATAAAGTCGTCGAAACTCATGAGGGTATCGGGGGCTGACATAGTTTTCCTCTCGCGTCGGAGCCGTTGCAATCGACGCCCGTTCGCTCAGCCTCGTTTGGCAGGAACTGGCGAGATGGCCAAACGTTTGCGATAGGCACAATACATATGCGGGTTAGTTTCCCGCCAACTCAAAGGACATTCCCATGGTACGCAAGATCATCCTCGCGATGGCGCTGAGCGGCATCGCCCTGAGCGCGACCGCCTGCAACACCGTCAAAGGCCTCGGCCGCGATGTTGAATCGGTCGGTGAAGCGGGTGACAAAGCCATCCGTTAAACGGCGAAGCATCGCAGATCAGGCGCCCGTCGGAGCAATCCGACGGGCGCTTTGCTATGCCGGGGGGCTCCACACCAGCCGCGGTTTGCGCGCCGCCTGGGTCTCGTCGAGCCGCCGCCGCGGCGCGAAGTAGGGCGCATGCTTGAGTGCCTCGTCGCCCGCTTTTGCGCGTTCGGCCAAGGAGCGCACCGCCCCGATGAACTGGTCGAGGCTCGCCTTGCTCTCGGTCTCGGTCGGCTCGACCAGCATCGCGCCGTGGACCACCAACGGGAAATAGACCGTCATCGGGTGATAGCCCTCATCGATCAGACCCTTGGCCAGATCGAGCGTCGATAGCCCACCGCCAAACCCGCCGTCGCTGAACAGCGCCTCGTGCATGCA
>JANMQW010000284.1:0-2619 GCA_031370725.1 Novosphingobium sp. | reverse complement strand
CGCTGCAATCGCGATGCCATTACCCGCAGTGTAAGTCGTGCCGCCGCCGAGCTGGCCCCAGGTCTGGCTGGTGGTGCCCACGGTGATCGCGGTGTCGGAGGTGATCATAAAGACCTTGTCACCGTTCACCGTGCCTTCGGTAATCGTCACTGCGGTGCCCGGGGCAAGTTCGCCCGCGCCGTCGGCGTCGACCGCGCGGCTCAGCGCAACCGCTGCGCCATTCCACAGCCAGATGCCGTTCTCTGCCGCAACAGTCTGGTTCTTGAGCAGCACCCGGTCGTTGGCGGCCAGCGTTACGCCATCGATCGTTGCGCCCGGCGCGGTGGTGGTGATGGTAGTGGTAGAGGCGGCGCGCACCGGGGCCTTCCACACCAACCCGCGTGCGACGTTATCGACGTACTGCTTGTTGGCCGCATCGGTGTTGGCCGAAGGATCGGCCAGCGCGATGATCTTTTGCGACTGGAGATCCAGCCCGTTCATGATTTTCATGGGAAATGTGCTCCTTAAGAAATGAGGACGAAGCCCGTTTGCGGGGCGGCGAAAGTCACCGTCACTGCTGCGGGCGTGGCGGAAAGATCGGCGATCACGCTTTCGCCGCTGGCCAGCATCACCTGCGCGGCGGGCACGCGGCCGAGCGGGTGCGGCAGGATCCACGTAGCGGCGAGCGGGGCGTCGAGCCGCAGCGGCGCGCCGGGGGGTCCGCCGGGCCCTTGCGGTCCGGGCGGACCGACGATGGCGGCTATCGGCAGCAGTGGATCGCGCGCCAGCGCTTGCGCCATCCCCAGCGGGCCGCGCCAACGGGTGGCAATGGGCCGGGCTGGCACCCGCCAGCGCAGGGACAAAGTCATACCCCCGTCCGTCATACCAGCGCCGCCCGGGTCAGACTGACAAACGCGGATTGTTCGGTGATGACGATGCCGCCCGCCACGGTCAGCCGCGCGTCGATCCCGTAAAGGCCGGGCTCAAGCGCTGCGCTTTGCGCCCCGGATAGTAAAATCGTCCAGCCCGCCCCGGCGAAAGCCTGCGGTGCGGCGGAGAGCGGAATCGCGGCGGCCTCGTTGTCGAGCATCAGGCGGTTGTCCCCGACCAGCGCAGGCTTCATCGCCACCCCGATTGCGGTAACCGCAGAGGTATCGCCCGTGATCGCATCGAGCGCGATGGCGATGTCCTCGCCGATGCGGAATTCGCCGAGTATTCCGTTGCCCATCGCGCGCATCTCCACCGGCCCGGATCGGCGAAACGCTGGCAGCGATTCGCGATCAGAAAGGCGGCCTTGAGCCGAAGCGGCGGTGTAGGAAAATAAAAACTAACCGTTGTGGTTGGAAATTGGAGCGAGAGGAACCAGGGGCAGGCTGCTCTCGTCAAGCGTGGTGGGCGCGGCAGGGTTTGAACCTGCGACCCCACCCGTGTGAAGGGTGTGCTCTACCGCTGAGCTACGCGCCCGCCCTCCGGGGCCTGCCCGGTTCGCGAAGGCGCGCGCTTAAAGCACCGGCCCAAAAATGCAAGCGGCCCTGAATTGACAAGCCGGGCGCGCGGCCCGAAGGCCCGGCGCCATGAACGAAGAAACCGCACCCGAACCCCAGCCCGAAACTGTCGCTCCCGTTTCCGCCCCTGCCGCGAACGATATCCCGCCCGATCGGCTGGCGATCGATCCGTCGAGCCCGCATTTCGATCAGGACACGTTGGAGCGCGGGATCGGCATCCGCTTCAAGGGCACCGAGCGCACCAATGTCGAGGAATATTCGATTTCGGAAAGCTGGGTCCGGGTCCAGGCCGGTCGCACGCTCGACCGCAAGGGCCGCCCGCTCACGCTGAAACTAAGCGGCCCGGTGGAAGCGTGGTTCAAGGATTTGGGCGACGACGCGCCGGTCGCGAAGAAGGATTGAGGCTGGCTTCAGCGTGCGGCCTTCGACAGGCTCAGGCTGAGCGGGTGTTGGTTTAGGGGTGAAGCAAAAAGTCCGCTCATGCTGAGCCTGTCGAAGCACGCCTGCCAACCCCAGCTTCAGCCCACCCGCGCGATGATTTCGCCGATCGGGTCGCTGGACCGCTTGCCCGCCCGCGCCGTGGCGACCGCCTTGCGCGGCTTGTCTTCCAGCGCGATGCCCTTGAGGAAATCGCTGCCGATCCGCGATTTCTTTGCCGGACTCACCTCTGCCGAGGCGAGCACCATGCGCGGCGCTTCCAGCCGGTCCACAGCCCTGTCGGGATAAATGAACCCGTTGAGCGGCCAGTGAGTCGTCCCCAACCCCTGGATCGGCGCGAACCAGACGCGCACCTCGCTCCAGTCGTTGGCGTCCGAAACGTCGATCGCGCGAACGTTGTCTTCGATCTGGCCGCGGCGCCCGCCGATCAGGCTCCAGTTGGCATGGCGCAGCAGCACGGTGCGCGAATCGAGTACCCGGCTGACCGCTGCGACGTGGCCCAGACGCATATTACCGTAAGACCGAAAGCTCATCACCGCGCCCACTTTGGGGCGCGTGCCGCGGGCATAACGCCCCGCAGCCTGATCCCACCAGGTGTGCGCATCGCCGAAAATCCTGATCCCCGAGACCTGGCGGGCATAGGGCACGCATTGCAGGTAAGGCAGGTCGCTGGCGGCATCGCCTTCGATCGAGAAGT
>JANMQW010000204.1:0-5005 GCA_031370725.1 Novosphingobium sp. | reverse complement strand
GCCCGAGGCTGGCGCTTGTGGCTGCGCCGGGCGGCGTTGTGGGGCGGGGCTCTGGCGCTGGTCGGCGCGATTTTCCTCGGCGTGGCGGTGGCGGTCACCGCGCGTTCGCTGCCCGGCTACGCCTCGCTCAAGAGCAGCCAGGTCGGCCAAACGATCGTGGTGCGCGCCGCCGACGGGACCGAGATCGTCACCCTCGGGCCAAGCTATGGCCACTGGATCCCCAGTTCGCAGATCCCACAGGTGATGAAGGATGCGATGATCTCGATCGAGGATCGCCGCTTTCGCTCGCACTTCGGGGTGGATCCGCTCGGGCTGGGGCGAGCGGTGTTCGTATCGCTGCGCGATGCAAGGGGTGCGCGTGCAACCTCGACCATCACCCAGCAGCTGGCGCGCAACATCTTCCTCAACAACTCGCGCTCGCTGACCCGCAAGGTGCGCGAGGCGGTGCTGGCGATGGCGCTGGAGGCCAAGTTCTCCAAGGACCAGATCCTCGAGCTGTACCTCAACAAGGTCTATTTCGGCGGCGGCGCCTATGGCATCGATTCGGCGAGCCGCAAGTTCTTCAGCCACCCCGCAACCGAGCTCAGTCTGGAAGAAGCAGCGATCATTGCCGGGCTGGTCAAGGCGCCTTCGCGCTATTCGCCCACCGCCGACGCGCGCGCCGCGGTGCGCCGCGCCAACGTCGTGCTCGCCGCGATGCAGGCCAACGGCAAGATCAGCCCCGGCGACGCGCAAAGTGCCAACGTTTCGGCGGTGCGGCTGGCGCCCGAGGAGCGCCAGGATTCGGTGCGCTATTTCACCGACTGGGCGCTGCCCCAGCTCGACATCCTGCTGCCCGACAACACCGAGCCGATCGAAGTGTGGACCACGCTCGACCTGGGGATGCAGCGCGCCGCCACCGCTTCGATCATCGCTAACGTGCCGGGCAATACGCAAGGCGCGCTGGTCAGCCTCGATCGCGACGGCGCGGTGCTGGCGATGGTCGGCGGCACCGACTACGTCCATTCCAACTATAACCGCGCGACCCAGGCGGTGCGCCAGCCGGGTTCGGCGTGGAAGCTGTTCGTTTATCTCGCCGCGCTCGAAGCGGGGTACACCCCCAACGACCGGGTGGTCGACCAAAAGGTCACGATCGACGGCTGGACCCCGCGCAATTCGGGCGGGACTTATGCAGGCGATATCGACGTGCGCACCGCATTTGCCTATTCCAAGAACACCGTCGCGGCGCAGCTTGGCAACGAGGTCGGCTTTTCGACCGTGGCCGCAATGGCCCGCCGGTTCGGGATCACCACGCCGATCAACACCCTGCCCTCGATGGTTCTGGGCAGTAGCGAGGTGCGGGTGATCGACATGGTCCGCGCGTTTGCCGCGGTCCAGGCCAAGGGCGCCTCGATCGAGCCTTACGGGATCAAGAAAGTGACCACGCTTGACGGCGATTCGCTGTATTCGCACAAGCCCAGCGGCGGGCAGAGCCTCGTGCCCGGCTATGTCGCCGCGGGGATCACCGATCTGCTCCAGACCGCGGTCAACATCGGCACCGGCAAGGCCGCGCAGATCGGACGTCCGGTTGCGGGCAAGACCGGGACCACCAGCTCGAACAAGGACGGCTGGTTCCTGGGCTTCTCCAGCGGGATTACCACCGGGGTGTGGATGGGCCGCGACGACGCCAAGGCGGTGCCCGGATTGCAGGGCGGGACCGCCCCGGCGCGCGCCTTTGCCGCTTACATGCGTTATGCTACCGCGCGCCGCCCGATCGAGCAGTTCGATACCGAACTCAAGCTGCCCGAATGGCAGCTCGAACCCGACGACGAGGCTTATTATGGCAAACCCGACGACTATCAGTACGTCGACGACCAGGGCAACCTGATCGATCCGGGCCGCCCGCAGGACGTGCCCGTCGAGCCGTTTAACCCGCGCGACACCGGCGAACAGCCCCCCCCGCCGGGCGGCGTGCTGCCCGATGTTCAGACCCCCCAAGCGGCGGGCGACGAATTCCTCGATCAGGCGACGGGTCGCGATGCGCCCCCGCCCGATCCGCGCACCCGGCAGGTTCTACCCGGGCAGCGACCGCCGCTGATCGTGCCATCGCCGCGACCGATGTAAGCTGCCTTGCGGGATGCGGGGTGGCTGGCTAACTTTCGGGTATCCAGTTCAGGGAAAAGGCTTTTCGTCATGCTTCGCACGTTCTTTGTTTCCGCGCTGCTCGCTGGCGCAGCGCTTCCCGCCCATGCGCAGAATGCGCCCGCCGCGCCGCTGGCACCCAAACCCGCGGCATTGACTGCCGACGGCGTGCCGCTGCTGCCGCTGGCGATGGTCGCGGCTGTGCGCCCCTACCTCGAATCGCGCGGTGCCGGGTTTGCCGGATGGGACCCCAAAAGCCGCGCGGTGTTGATCCAGACGCGCTTTGCCAACGTCGCCCAGCTTCACCGCGTGGCCATGCCGCTGGGTGCGCGGACCCAGATCAGCTTCGAGGCCGAGCCGGTCGGTGGTGGCTATTCCCCGGGCACCGGCGACGTCCTGCTGGTCCAGAAGGATCAGGGCGGAGACGAATACTTCCAGCTCTACACGCTGGCCAACGGCCGCCTGACGCTGCTGACCGACGGCAAGAGCCGCAACGAGGGCGGTGCCTGGAGCCGCGACGGCCAGCTCGCCGCGTTCAGCTCGACCCGCCGCACCGGCGCCGATGCCGACCTTTATGTGATTAACCCGCGCGATCCCGCATCCAGCCGGATGGTCGCGCAGGTCAAGGGCGGCGGCTGGGCGATCGGCGGCTTTTCGCCGAACAAGGCCATCGCCTATGTCGCCAATTACCTGTCGGTGCAGGACGTCGATCTCTACCGCCTCGATCTCGCTTCTGCCTCGATGAACCCGATCGGCGACAACAAGGCGGTGGTTTCCTACGGTGGGCTGAAAGTGGGGCCGGACGGCACGCTGTGGGTCAGTTCGGACGAAGGTTCGGACTTCCAGCGGCTCGGCACGCTCGACCCGGCTACGGGCAAGTTCACCGCGAAGACCGCTGAAAAGTGGGACGTCGACGGCTTCGACCTGAGCGAGGACGGCAAGACCATCGCCTATATCGTCAACGAGGCAGGGTCGGACCGGCTCAGAATCATGGACACCGCCAGCGGCGCGGTGCGCACCGTCGATGCGCTGCCCGCAGGGGTCATCGGCGGGGTCGAGTTCGCACCGTGGGGCGAGATCGGGTTTTCGCTGAGCTCGGCACGCAGCGCGAGCGACGTGTGGTCGGTCGACCCCGCGACGCTTGCCTTGACCCGCTGGACCCAAAGCGAAACCGGCGGGCTCGACCCGGCGGTCAACGTCGAGCCAGAGATCGTGACGGTGAAAAGCTTCGACAAGCTGGCGGTATCGGGGTTGCTCTACCTGCCCGATCCCACGAAGTTTCCCGGTAAGCGGCCGCTGCTGGTCGATGTTCACGGTGGGCCCGAAGGCCAATCGCAGGCGGGCTTTCGCGGGCGTGCGAACTATTACCTCAACGAACTGGGGATTGGGCTGTTCTATCCCAATGTCCGCGGCTCGACCGGTTATGGCAAAAAATACGTCAGCCTCGACAACGGCCCGTTCAAGCGCGAGGATTCGGTGCGCGACATGGCCGCGCTGATCGATGCGGTGCGCGCCAACACACGGGTGGATCAGGGCAAAGTCGGGCTGACCGGCGGATCGTATGGCGGGTACATGTGCTATGCTGCCGCGGTCCAGCTCAAGGCTCAGCTGCGCGCAACGCAGTGCACCGTGGCGATCAGCAACTTTGTCAGCTTCCTGGAAAACACCAACGCCTATCGCCGCGATCTGCGCCGGGTCGAATACGGCGACGAACGCGATCCCAGGCAGCGCGCCAAGCTGATGGCGATTTCTCCGCTGACCCGGGTAAAGGAGATCACCAAACCGATGTTCGTGATCACCGGGGCCAACGATCCGCGCGTACCCAAGTCGGAAGCCGATCAGATGGTCGCCGCAATCCGCGCTAACGGCGGCGAGGCATGGCATATGGTCGCGGCCAACGAAGGTCACGGCTATGCCAAGAAAGAGAACGTCGATTACGCGTTCGTGGCACAGCTGGCATTCTGGCGGAAATACCTGCTGGGAGAATAGCTCGGAAAAAAATCGCGTCTGCCACGCAACCGACTCGCCTTGGCCCGCGTTCTCCTCCTGAACAACCTTCAAGGAGTGAGCACGATGGGACTTCTCAGATTGGCCGCGATCGGCGCCGCTGGCTATGCGGTGTGGCGCGCGATGTCCGGAAACAGTGGCAAGCTGCAACATGCCGGGTTCGCGCCGGGCGAGACCGATGGCGAAAACTTCGCCAAGGTCCGCCACGCCGGGCCAGACGGCATGCGCAGCGATCCTGAGAGCTGGAGCAAGCGCGATCAGGCGCTCGACGAGAGCTTTCCCGCGAGCGATCCGCCCGGAACCTATTAAGTCTAGCGCGCCGTCCCGGATTTGATCCGGGGCGGCGTCAGTCCGCCAACGGCTTGAAGTTCATCCGCATCCCATCCTTGGGTTTGGGGATTGGCCATGGCGCCCACGGCGGATCGTAGCCTTCTTCCAGCACCAGCTCGTACCGGGTCAATACCTGCGCAATCAGGATCTTGATCTGCATATAGGCAAAGTGCAGCCCGACGCACATGTGCGCGCCGCCACCAAACGGCACCCAGGCATACTTGTGGCGCTTGGCGACCTCGGCCGCGGTGAAGCGCATCGGATCGAACCGCAGCGGATCCGGCCAGTGCTCGGGCATCTTGTGGGTGATCTGCGGGCTAATCCCGACCTGCGTCCCAGCCGGAATGCGATAGCCCCCGAACGTGAACTCGCGCAGCGCGCGGCGGGGCAGACCCGGTACCGGCGGGATCAGCCGCAGCGATTCCTTGAACGCCATTTCGGTCAGTTCCATCCGCGCCATGTCGTCGTAACCGACGTTGCCGGTACCGCCCGTCACCGCCATCGCCTCTGCGCGCAGCTTGATCTGCCATTCGGGGTTCTTGAGCAG
>JANMQW010000178.1:0-6826 GCA_031370725.1 Novosphingobium sp. | reverse complement strand
CAGCGGCGAGGCGCTGGTGGTCAGCATCAGGATCGGCAACGCCGGGCGGCGGCTCTTGAGTTCCGCAATCAGCGTACAGGCATCGTCGCCGGGCACCCACTGATCGAGCACAATCGCCGAAAGCTGCATCCCCTGGCGGGTTCCGAGCATGGCTATGGCGGTTTCCGAATCGCGCGCGATAACCGTGCGCCAGCCTTCGCGCGCCGCGAGCGCCGTGATCAGGCGGCACTGCGCAGGCTCGTCATCGATCAGCATGAGCAGACGCGCTTCGGCCTCGGCCATGTACTCCCGTCCCTTCGTGTTCGGGTCGCGGGGTAGGGGAATTGGGTAAAGACCGGATTAAGCCACGCCGGAACGGTTGCCGCGCGCGACGGGGCGCGATAGACGGGCGACCAGGATTCAACCGACAGACGGGGTTATGGGCATGGTGTCCGGCAATGACATGAAAGCACACTCATCCACTTACGACAGCTTCATCGGCATGCTGAAATGGTCGCTGCCGCTGATTGCAGTGATTTCGGCGGTCGTCGTCTTTATCATTGCCACCTGACGCGCCGGTAGGGGCGCTGGCCATGAAGATCGCCGTGCTGAAGGAACGCGCCGCCGGAGAGTCGCGCGTCGCGGCGACGCCCGAAACGGTCAAGAAGTTCATCGCGCTGGGGGCCGAGCTGGCGGTCGAAGCTGGCGCAGGCATGGCAGCCTCGATCCCCGACGAACAGTTTGCAACGATGGGCGCAACGGTCGGCGATGCAGTGGCGACGGTGCAAGGCGCGGATATCGTGCTCGGGGTGCAGGGCCCGGAAGTTCCGCTGTTGGCGGGGGCCAATCCCGGCGCGTGGGTTGTCGCAGGGCTCGATCCCTTCACCCAGCGGTCACGGATCGACGCGTACGCCGCTGCCGGGCTCGAAGCGCTGGCGATGGAGTTCATGCCGCGGATCACCCGCGCGCAGTCGATGGACATTCTTTCCAGCCAATCGAACCTGGCGGGCTACAAGGCGGTGCTCGAAGCGGCCAACGCCTATGGCCGGGCGTTTCCGATGATGATGACCGCAGCCGGCACGATCAGCGCGGCCAAGGTGTTCGTGATGGGGGTCGGCGTCGCGGGCCTGCAGGCGATTGCCACCGCGCGGCGGCTGGGTGGACAGGTTTCAGCGACCGACGTGCGCTCGGCCACCCGCGAACAGATCCAGTCGCTCGGCGCCAAGCCGATCTTCGTCGAGAGCGTCGCCGGGATCGAAGGCGAAGGAGCGGGCGGCTATGCCACGGAAATGTCCGATGAATACCAAAGGGCGCAGGCCGAGCTGGTCTCCGCCCACATCGCCAAGCAGGACATCGTCATTACGACTGCGCTCATCCCCGGTCGCGCCGCCCCACGGCTGGTGAGCGACGCGCAAATCGCGACGATGAAGCCGGGCAGCGTGATATATGATCTGGCGGTCGCGCAGGGCGGCAACGTCGAAGGCTCGGTCGCCGATCAGGTAACCGAGCGCCATGGCGTCAAGCTGATCGGCTATGCCAACACCCCGACGCATCTGGCCGCGGACGCCTCGGCGTTGTTCGCGCGCAATCTGTACAATTTCCTCTCGGCGTTCTGGGACAAGGAGGCTGGGCGACCGGTGTTGGATGAGGAAATCGGCAATGCGGTGCGGCTGACGCAGGGCGGCAAGGTGGTCCACGAGAAACTGCTCGGGTAAGCCGTACGCGGCGCCGGAATCGATTTTATTGGTTCTAAATCGTGATTTAGTCGTATTGGCACCAGCCATGGGCCATTCGACCGGACCCCTCTATGTCGGAAATCTCCGGCTACCGGTCGGCAACTGCCCATCACGGAGTCTACCCCAATGAAGCCGATTCTTATCCTAATGGCCGGAACCGCCATGCTTTCGCTCGCTGCCTGCAAGAGCGAGGCGCCTGCCCCCGATGCAACCGAAACCACTGCGTCCGACACGATGCCGATGGATGCGATGGCTAGCGACGGCGCAATGGCCGCTTCTGGCAACAGCATGGTCGGCGGCGCCGAGATGTTCGCCGACAAGCCGATCGCAACCAATGCCTCGGCAGCCTCCAACCTCACCACGCTGGTCGCTGCGGTCAAGCAGGCCGGCCTGGTTGAAACGCTGGCGGGTCCCGGTCCGTTCACCGTTTTCGCTCCAACCAACGACGCGTTCGGCAAGGTCGACAAGTCGACGCTCGATAGCCTGATGACCGACGCCAAGAAGGCCGATCTCAAGAAGGTGCTGACCTACCACGTCGTTTCGGGCAAGATGACCGCGACCGATCTCGCAGCCAAGATCAAGGCTGGCGGCGGCAAGGCGATGCTCAAGACCGTCGAAGGCGAAGAGCTGACGCTCTCTATGGAAGGCGACAAGGTCAAGGTCGCCGGCATGGGCGGCAGCACCGCCTACGTCAGCCAGGCCGATGTGATGCAGTCGAATGGCGTGGTCCACGTCATCGACGGGGTCCTTCTGCCCAAGATGTAAGCCGCAAGGCTGGAAAAGGCGGGCGCTGCCACCGGAAACGGTGGCGGCGCCCGTTTTCGCGCGGGTATGTCGCTGATTCAAGGTCTCGACACCGGGGCGGCGGGTTGCGATAGACCCGGTGACACCACTGCCGTCGGGGGACACGGACCTTGGACTTTATCTCGATCCTTTCGATCTTCGTCATGGCCTGTTTCGTAGGCTATTACGTCGTGTGGTCGGTTACCCCCGCGCTGCACACACCGCTGATGGCGGTGACCAACGCGATCTCGAGCGTGATCATCGTCGGCGCGCTGGTCGCAGCGGCCGCCAAAGGGTCGGTCGCGTCGACCTGGCTGGGGCTACTTGGGGTGGCGTTGGCGAGCGTCAACATCTTCGGCGGGTTCGCGGTGACCGCGCGAATGCTGGCGATGTACAAGAAAAAGGAGCGTTGAGCGTGGTCCTCGCTGCTCCTCCGCTCAATCCCGGACCGTTGCTGCCGATCGCCGAGCATGTCGCCGCGCTGCCCGCGTGGGTGCTGCTCGCCTATCTCGCTTCGGGCGTGCTGTTTATCCTGGCGCTGCGTGGGCTGAGTTCGCCCGCGACTTCGCAGCGTGGCAACCGTCAGGGCATGATCGGGATGGCGATCGCGGTTGCCACCACCTTGGCAACCCAGGCCCCGATCCCTCCCGGTGCGCTGTTCCCGCAGCCCACACCTGCCGATTTGCGCGTCCTGTTCCAGATCCTCGCTGCCATCGCGGTCGGCGGCACCATCGGCATCGTCACCGCACGACGCATCGCGATGACCGATATGCCGCAGCTGGTCGCGGCTTTTCACAGCCTCGTTGGCCTCGCCGCTGTCCTCGTCGGGTGGGCGGCGTATCTCAATCCCGAAGCTTTCGGGATTGTCGGCCAGGACGACCTTATCAACCCGGTCAGCCGGGTCGAGATGGCGCTGGGCATCGGCATCGGCGCGATCACTTTTTCCGGATCGGTGATCGCCTTCCTCAAGCTGGCCGGCAAGATGAGCGGCGCGCCGATCATGCTGCCCGCCCGCCATGTCATCAACCTCGGTACGCTCGCCGCGATCCTGGGGCTGACCGCGTGGTTCACCCAGGACCAGGGCCTGTGGGTGATCGCCTTGCTCACCGTGCTGGCTTTCGCGATCGGGTTCCTGCTGATCATCCCGATCGGCGGGGCGGACATGCCGGTCGTCGTCTCGATGCTCAACAGCTATTCGGGCTGGGCCGCGGCGGCGATGGGCTTTACGCTCCACAACACCGCGATGATCATCACCGGGGCGCTGGTCGGATCGTCGGGCGCGATCCTTTCGTACATCATGTGCCGGGCGATGAACCGCAGCTTCATCTCGGTGATCGCAGGCGGGTTCGGTGTCGAGGCGGGTTCAGGCGGGGGCGAAGCCAAGACCGACCGCCCGTGGAAGCGCGGCAGCGCCGAAGATGCCGCGTTCCTGCTCGAGCAGGCCGAAAGCGTGATTATCATCCCCGGCTACGGGATGGCGGTGGCCCAGGCGCAGCACGTGGTGCGCGAGATGGGTGACAAGCTCAAAGAGCAGGGGATCACCGTCAAGTATGCGATCCACCCGGTCGCCGGGCGGATGCCGGGGCACATGAACGTGCTGCTCGCCGAAGCCAACGTGCCCTACGACGAAGTGTTCGAGCTCGAAGACATCAACAGCGAGTTCGCGCAGGCCGATGTCGCCTTCATCATCGGCGCCAACGACGTGGTCAACCCTGCGGCCAAAACCGACAAGTCCTCACCGATTTACGGGATGCCGGTGTTCGACGTCGAAAAGGCCAAGACCATCATGTTCATCAAGCGCAGCATGGGCGGGGTGGGCTATGCCGGGGTCGACAACGACGTGTTCTACATGGACCAGACGATGATGCTGCTGGGCGACGCCAAAAAGATGGTCGAGGAAATCGTCAAGTCGCTGGGGCATTGATGCGACCAGCCGGAAGACGCGCCTTGCGTCCTCCGGCCCGCGATCGGTTTAGCGCGACGTGGTGTCGAGCGACTTGAGATAAACCACCACGTCCGCACGCTGCGCCTTGTTTTTGACGTAGAACGGGTGGGGCGCCTTGGGGCCGCGGGTCTGGGTCAGCAGACTGTCGAGGCTGCGGACGCTGTCGTCGTGGAGAAACACCGGCTTGCGCGCCAGGGCGAGCAGGAGCGGCATCGCCACCCCGCGCTTTTCGCCGCGCAGCGACGCGTTCACCACAGCCCACTTGTCGTCGAAGGTGTTGCCCGCGGTATCCTGGACCGGAGTCAGCGGCGGAGTGCGCGGGGCGAGGATGGTCGGGCGATCGCCGGGCCAGATGCGCGCCATCGCGTGCAGCGTGGTCGGCACGGCCCGGCCCTGCGCGGTGTTGTGGCACCCGGTGCAGCCTGAAGATACGAACGCAGCGCGTCCGCGAACCGCCGCAGCGCCATTGCCCAGCATTCCCGCAGGCGCGGGCAGCGCGAACAGATAGGCGTTCAACGCCAGCAGTTTGGCGTTGTCGGTGCGATACCCGATTGGGCTGGCGAGTTCGCCCACGCCGCCGACTTCGCGCGCCTGACGGATGACATAGGGATATCCGGTCACTCCGGTATCGCGCAGGATCTTGACGTAATCGTCGATCATCTCGTCGCCCGCGGCTCCGGCAAGCTTGTGGACGAAAGCGCGGCCGCCTGGTGTGGTCAGCATCGTCTGATCGAACAGCGAGGTATAGACGAGGTTGGCGAAATCGTCCTGCTTGGTAATCGTCCCCTCGCTACCATAAGGCGCGGTCAGGTCCTGCTCGAACAACGGACTGTTGTGCATCGTATTGCCGTTGCCGTCGAATGTATCGTCGAACATCCCGACGGGATAGAACCTGGGGTTTCCGAAATAGGCGTCGAATTCTGCATCGGTCGAATTCTCGGTCAGCCCGCGCGGAGCCCGGCCCAGGGTCTTGCCCTTGTTGGCGGTCAGCTGGGTTTGGGCCACGGTGTAGAGCGCACGGGTGTTGGCGGCGGCGGCGAAGATCTTGCCCAGATTGAGGTCGTGGTTCGCCAGCCCGTCGATGCGGCTGCCGATGCTGCCACCCTGCGCCACCTTGAATACCGAGGCATCGGTCATCGTGTGGCACAGCGCGCAGCTGACCCCGACCTTGCCGTTTTTGGGCGAGAATCCGATCACCGCACCGGCGTTGATCAGCGCGAGGGTAACCGCCGGATCGTTGAGCAATTTCGAGGTCCGCCCCGAGGGATCGGCCTTTAGCTCGGCGCCCAATTGCGCCTTGGTCGCACCGTCGACCATGTCGGCATCGACCTGCAGCCCGAGTTGAAGCGCCTGGAGCGGAGTCAGCTTGGCCGCGGTCACGCCCTGCGGCACGCGCACCGCGTCGGTCCAGAAGCCCTCGTTCCCGAACGTCTCGAAGCGAAACACATCGCGCCCGGCGATCGCGTTGCCCGATTGCTGGGGCAGCGCCATCCCCTGATCCGCCGGGCCATCGCCGGGCATCATCGCCATCCCGGCGTGGCCCATCTTTGAATGATCCATCTGCGCCGCAGCGCTTCCCGCAATGGCGATGCCAGCAAATGAGGCCGCCATAGCCAATGCGGCGAGCGAGGGCGTAAGCTTGAAGCGCGATCCGGCCATGGTGGTATCTCCTGTTTCATCGCTGCGGCCGTCACCGACGCGATAGAAAGGAAAAGCATTCGAAACGCCTTTCGTTCCGGGCCAAGAAGCAACGCAGACATCATCATCGGCACCAACGACGTGTTCAGCATCGACCAGACGATGATGCTGCTCGGCGACGCCAAGCTGATGGGCGAGGAAATCGTCAAGTCGCTGGGGCATTGCGGCGCGGTCCCCCACCCCAATCCCTCAAAACCCAATCCCCCCAAACCCGCTCGTGCTGAGCTTGTCGAAGCACCGCTTTTTCTTGACGTTGCGCGCGGCGGCCCGAAGTAAAGAACGGCCCTTCGACAAGCTCAGGGCGAGCGGAGCTGGTTGATGCGATTCTTGCTAATTGCTGGGATTGCCACATTGGCAGCCTGCTCGCCCTCCAAGCTCGCCTACGGCCAGGTCAAGAGCGCAATGATCGACGCCGGCCTGTCCGAGCGAAACTCGGCCTGCATGGCCGAGCGGATGACCGACCGGCTCTCGCTCGGCCAGTTGCAGAAACTCAAGCAACTCAGGGGGGGGAAACGCTCGCTTGGCGACTATGTCGGTGCCGTCCGCCGCGTCGGCGACGCCGAGGCGCTGGCGGTAACGGCGAGTTCGGCCGCGCTGTGCAGCACTGGACTGGCGCGCTAGCGCGACCGGCGAACCGGCTGCTTGGTCAGGTGGGCACAGTCCACTGATCGACGATAACCGCCGT
>JANMQW010000171.1:0-3777 GCA_031370725.1 Novosphingobium sp. | reverse complement strand
GCGCCATAGCGCAGATAGGCATCGCGCCCCGAAAGCTCGGGCTCGGAGCCGTCGGCATAAGGTGGCCTTGTCTTTGAACTTGAGCAGGTTGACCATACACATCGGCCCGTCTTCAGCGCCGCTGAAAAAGGCCTTGGCTTGTTCGGGGCTGAGGTGGACCTTATTGCTGACGTTCATGTCTTAGCTACCTCCAAAATTGCCTGCACAAATCCTTGCGGATCATTTTCCTGGATGAAATGGCCGCCCTTCAGCGTGCGGTGCGGTTGGCCCGCAGTGCCGGGAACGCGGCCTATGAAACGCGCTTCACCGCCGCGGGTGACCGGGTCGCCATCGCTGAAGCAGCACAGGAAAGGCTTGTCCCATTGCTCAAATACTTGCCAGGCGCGCTTTTGATCGGGGACCGCGACATTGTTTTCAAACGGGACGAAGCTGGGGAAGATCCGCGCACCGGCTTTGTAGCTGCTGTCAGGAAATGGAGCGTCGTAGGCGGCTATTTCTGCGGCGCTGAGCGCGCGCTTGGCCCCTGCGTTGACGATTCTGCCGATCGGGAAGACCGGGCTCCATTTGGAGAACGCCCGCCAGATCGCAAAGGCGCGCGGCGGGCTGCCGCCTACTGGCAAGCCGCCATTCGACAGCACCACGCCTGCAAACCGATCAGGCATTTCCGCGACAAGACGCAGGCCGATCAGTGAGCCCCAGTCCTGGCAGACAAGCGTCATCCGTGTCAGGTCCAGCGCCTCGACCCATTGACGCATCCAGCCGACGTGGCGGGCATAGCTGTAATCGGTCTTTTTGGTTGGCTTGTCCGATTTGCCAAATCCGATCAGATCGGGTGCGATCACGCGAAACCCGGCCGCAACCACCGGGCCGATCATATGACGATAAAGATAACACCAGCTTGGCTCACCATGCATCATCAGGACAACGGGCGCGTCGCGCGGTCCTTCATCGACATAGTGAACCCGCAACTTCGTTCCGTCTCCCGGATCGGTGATTTCAAGATAGTGCGACGCGTAGGGAAAATCGTCGATCCCGGCAAAGGCTGCATCGGGGGTGCGTAGGACTTTCACGTGATTCTCCATCAGGTCGATAATATGGCACTATAAATGCCATATTATCGACCTTGGGTCAATGCACAGGTACCGGTCTTTGCGTATCCGCCAGTCTGAACCCGATATGGTCGGACCCTAACCCGCGTTCCTGGAACTGGCGCGCGGCCGGGCGGTAGCGCGCGCAATAGTTGGATGCGCAGAGGTACGACCCGCCCTTGATCACGTTGGCCGGCTCGCTCGCGTCGTTGCGCGAACCCGAAGTGCTGGTCCATTCCCAGACGTTGCCGATCATGTCGTATAGCCCGAACGCATTGGGCTTGAAGCAGCCCACCGGAGCGCGGCCGATATAGCCATCGGTGCCTAGGTTTTTGATGGGAAAGGCCCCTTGGTAGTAATTTGCCTGCGGCTGGCCGTGTTCATCGACCGGTTCGGGCAAAGCCCGCGCGCCAGCGCGCGCGGCATATTCCCACTGTTCCTCGCTGGGCATTTCCAGGCCAGCCCATTTGGCATAGGCTTGGGCATCCTGATAGGCGATCTGGACCACTGGTTCACGCTCATGCCCCTCGATGCTTTCCTGCGGCCCGGAAGGGTGCCGCCACTGCGCGCCGACCACCCAGCGCCACCACGCGGGATTGTCCTGAGAAGGGACGTGGAACACCGCTGATCCGGGTTGCAGCATGTCCGGGGTCGCGCCTGCCAGCTTGGGCGGGTCGCGTTCGGCGATCGTTCGATACCCGGTCGCTTTGACGAAGGCTGCAAACTCGGCGTTGGTCACTTCGCGGGCCTGGATCCAGAAGCCTTCAAGCGCAACCTTGCGAGGCGGACCTTCTTCCGGTTCGCGCGGATCGTCGCCCATGGTGAAGCTGCCAGCGGAGATCCAGACCATGGTGGTTCGCGAAAGGCCAGAACAATTTGCCGCCTGCGAAGCTGGCTTGCCCACGCAGCCCGACAACAGCACCGGCACCATTAGGGTGAGCAACGCGCGCATGGTCACTCGTTTGGCAGTTGGTCCATCGCGGCGCCAAGCAAGCGGTGGACCACTGCTTTTGCCGCGTCGACCGGCAGTTCCTGATCGTGGCGCAGCAGCCGCCAGGTCTGGAAGCTGAGAACCACGTTAAGTCCGCCCGCTGCGGTACCATCGGCACGGACCGCTTCGGGCAAATGGGCCTCGATCGATTCGCTTTCGAACCGCAGCATCCGACGATAGTCATGCATCAGGTAGGAGGATTCGAACCGCCGCAGATTGGCCGATATCCGGTAGGGCATGATCGTTTCGAAGACCTTGGCCCGGCGCTCGGCCAGGTCGAAGATCTTGTCTTTCCAGTTCATGCCGACCGGTGGCTGGAGCAGGATTGGCAAGATCCTCGCTTCGATCACCTCGCCCATTTCGCGATAGAGCGCGTCCATGTCCTCGAAGTGTCGGAACACCGAGCGCAGACCGACCCCGGCGACTTCGGCCACCCGGGATGCACTCGGTGAAACATCGCCTTTGCCGACCAGATCAAGCAAGGCAGCGACGATCTTCGAGCGGCTCGAGCGACTGCGTTCGCGCCGGCCATCAGTGAGTGGAGGCGTACCCGGAATTACAAGCGATGATCGTGTGGTGGCCATAAAACGAAGCTTCGCGGCAAACGCGCCTATGCGCAAGACTGATTGACTGTCGAGGCTATTTAATGGCACATCTAATGTCAATTGATTCGACAAGTGAATATGATGGAGCTCTGCCATGTCGCGTTTCGCCCTAATGACGATTGGAGCAACGGCATTGCTCGCCACTTCCGCCCAAGTTTCAGCTCAGGCCAGCGTCCGCGAAACGTGCATGCCCGACATCCGCAATCTTTGTGCTGCCGAACTCACCACCTTTGATCGCGCAAAGATTCGGGCCTGCATGATTGCAAACATCAAGAAGACATCGCCGGCCTGCCAAGCGGCAGCCAAGGCCCAGCAGGAGGCAATGCGGGCCAGACAAGCGACCAACGGAGTCAATTGAGCGATGACCCCCTGGTTCATCTGGGCCGGCGCGCTGATCGCCTATGTTCTGTTCCGGCTGTGGTATGACAATTGGTCTGGTCCGCTCAAACCGGCTGAGATCGACGCGTTTCTTGCGCAAATGGCCGGGCGCTTTGAAGGCACTGGCAACAGCCCAGAAACGATGCGTGCCTTTCTTGAGGCCGATGACGGCCGCGAGTTCGTGATGCTCAACCTGGTCAAGGCGCAAATGGAGCAGGTGGCAGACCCGAAGACCGGGCAGATGGTTCAAGGCTTTGAGTTGCTCAAACGCTATTCGAAACGCTTCATGCCCGTGCTGCTGCGCAATGGCGGCCACCCCGGCATGGTCGGTCGCAAAGTGGGCGGCTATGTCGATGCCTGGAACACAGAACCCGATCCCGGCTGGACGATTTTCGGGCTGATGCGTTACCGCAGCCGGCGCGACATGATGAAGCTGGTGATGGACCCGGCCTTCATGGAGGGCCACCCGGACAAGCTGCTCGGCACTTTGGCGACCTTTTCCTTCCCGACCCAACGGGTGGTGTCGTTCTATCTGAGCCCTCGGATTACCGTGGCACTGATCCTGGCGCTGATCGCCGCACTGGCCCACATTACATTGCTGACCATTGGATCATGAGCGCACTTCGCCCGCCCAGCACCAACCACCAGTACCACGGCTCGCGCTATGCCGCCTGGTTCCTGACCTTCTACGGGATCGGCTGGATCGTGCCGGGCC
>JANMQW010000152.1:0-23452 GCA_031370725.1 Novosphingobium sp. | reverse complement strand
CCTGCGCGGTGGCGGGCGTGGCTAGGGCGGCAGTGAACGCCAGGGCGGCCCCGGCCATCATGGTCTTGAACATTTTCATTGCATCTCTCCTCGCGTGTGCGCCTCGGCTGAGGCAGTTGTAATTTGGCGCATTGGGTTGCTCTTTCGGGCGCTGACCGCCGCTCGGCCGATCGCCTGATCACCCACTGGGGTACGACCGGCATTGGCGCGGTCGGCACCATAGCTGCCAGTCAGATCGGATCGTCCGTCCATCGCATGCTCCCGTGAAGCAGGCACGACTTTCGCGCCGCCAGAAGCCAGGTTTCCGGCCTTGCCAAATGCTTCAAAAATGTCTGCGATTCCCGAAAGGATAGTGCGGTGCCGTGGCGGCAGGCGTCAATTCGCCCAGCCGTCAATAAAGCGTCAATAGTGCGTCAAACGAAGGTGGCGGACCTGTTGCTCGGCGGCGGCAGCAGGTCGGGCCAGCCATACTTGTCCCACGCCGCCGCCATGCCGATGCGCTGGGCAAACGCGATGAACTCGGGGTGCTGCCGGATCTGGCGGATAGGCTCGATGTCAGCCCAAAGCGAAATCAGGCAACCCATGTTGCCCAGCGAAACGGCCTGCCCGATCGTTTTGAAGAACATTTCGGAATAGCCCATGAACACGGCGGGCAAGGCGATCGACATGTCGGCGTTATCGTGCATCGTCAGGTGCAGATAGTCGAGCGTGCGGCAATAGACCTCGCGGTCTTCGGCCTTGCCGCTGCACACGCCCTTGGCCGCGACCAGCCAATAGGCGTCCATTACTTCGGGTGACATCGGCACGGTTCCAGCTGGCGGAAAGATGGACTTGTTCACCAGCAGGCGGGATTCCTGATATTGATCGACCGCCAGATCGTGCTGCCCTGCCGCCGCGTTCGCAACCGCCAGCCACATCGAAGGAAAGCCCAGGTCCACCGCGCGCTGACCATCGGAAATCGCCGTTGTCACGTTGCCGAGATTGAGATGGCCCGAACACCGCAACATGAACTTGCGTCCGTCGATCGGATCCTGGGCAATCGCTTCATCGATATACCGCATGCCCTCAGTGGTGCGGCCGCAGAACAACAGGTACGAACCGAGCCGCATCGCGACCGCAGGATTGCTCGGCTCAAGGTTGTAACCCTTGAACGCCAGATCGATCGCTCCGACAAAATTCCCGACCGTCAGCTCATGCAGGCCGAGCAGGACATAAGCCTGTCCCAGGCCGGGTTTGAGTGAAAGCGCTTTGGCGACGCTTGCGGCCATCCGCGCCGACTCGGCCGGCCGGTCGAGGCAGGCGGTGTAAATGCCGATCAGCTGATGCACTTCGCCCAGCAGCAGCCAGGCCTCTGCAAATGCGGGGTCGATTGCCACCGCCTGTTCGAGCAATGCCACCGCCGTGTCCAGCACCCCACCGCCGAACAGCTTGAAGCTCAGCGCTCGTCCTTGCAGATAGAGGTCATAGGCCTCCGCGCTGTGAGTCATGCCCGGGACCTGAGGCGGCCGCATGGCGATGCCCAGCGCGTTGCCTATCGCCGCTGTGACTGCCTGTGCGACCCGTTCCTGAAAGGCGAAGACATCGTCCAACGCGCCGTCAAAACGTGCTCCCCACAGCTCGAACCCCGTCTCACCCGAGATAAGATGCGCGTGAATACGGACGCGATCTCCCTGGCGCTGGACCGATCCCTCGATCAAATGGGATACGTCGAGCTCCGCCGCGATCAGCGAAGATGGCAATTCACTATCGCGAAAATGGAACGACGAGGTCCGGCCAGCGACCAGCAATTGCTGGACCTGGCCCAGCGTCGTGATCAATTCGTCGACGATGCCGTCGGTGAAGTAGTCCTGCTCACCGCCCACGCCGACCGAATGAAATGGCATCACCGCGATCCGTGCCCTGGCCGAAGCCTTGGCCAGTACCGTAATGTCGGGGACGTCACGATTGCGCAGCGACCAGGCACTGAGCAGACGTGCTTGCGTGCTGCTTTCGCCCGCTTGCTCCAGATCGCCCAGTGCTTGTTCAACAGCGTGGCACACCCGCTTTTCCGCATCGGCACTGTATCGGCTAAGCCACTGGCCGAACGCGTCACCATATTCCATCTGGTCAAGGATCGGCTTGGTCCCGATCGCGACCAATCGAGTGATCGCGGCAGTAAAATCCGCGCTCGCCAGAGCATCTTCAAGCGCATCGAGATCGGTTAAAATAGAGTCGCGGCGAAGGCCAACACTCGTGCGCGAGACGTCGAGAACGTCTTTGCCACAGGATGCGAGCAACTTGCCCAACTCGAGCAGGCACTGCCGCAGGCTTGCCTTGGCATGGGCTTCGAACCGACCGGCCCACAATAATTTGCTAAGGAAATCTCGATCGATCGTCTCACCCCTGGCAAGGCACAGCATTGCCAGGAGTGCGCGTGCACGGCGATTGGAAATGACAACTTCGCTTCCGTCCGAAGCCCTCAGCTCGAAGCGCCCAAACAGCGTGGCCCGGACAAGATCTTGTCCTTGTCTCGGCGCGATCCATTGATTGCCTTCGGCCATTCCCGCTTGCCCCGCCGCACTGCCCATCGTTTAGCGAAAACCGCGTAGCACACAAATTTTCAGTGGGGACCTCGCACAGCAACTCTAATTCCGTCGCTTCAACTCATCGGCTCGACGGTCGGGTCCCTATGGTCAGTCCCTCTGGCAAAAAAGTTCGCCGAAAATACCCCGAATTCTAACCAGCGTTGTTAGTCGATAGAGCATCGGAAAGTCAGACTTTTGACTTTGCTAAGGTAGGACCGGGGTTAGCTTGCCACCCGGATGAGCATCTTACCGCTGTTCAACCCCGAGAACAAACCTATCAGACCTTCAGGTGCGCGCTCAAAGCCATCCAGGATCGTCTCCTGATACTTTACGCGGCCATCCTTTAGCCAGCCGGTCATGTCGTCGATAAAGGTCGCCTGCAGATGGGGGAAATCGGTGGCCACAAAGCCTTCCATGCGGATCCGGCTATAGATCATGTTGAAGAGATTTCGGACCCCATCGCCACCTCCGTTGTAGGTCGAGATCATGCCACAGACCGGGATCCGCCCACGCAAGTTCATGCGCGGCAAAGCCGCATCCAAATGGCCGCCCCCGACGTTTTCAAAATAGACGTCAATCCCATTAGGCGTAGCCGCCTTCAGCGCCGGGGCCAGGGGCTGGGTCTTGTAGTTGATCACGGCATCGATCCCGACCTCGTTCCTCAACCACGCTGCCTTGTCGTCGGAGCCCGTCGATCCCACCACGTAACATCCCTTGATCTTGGCAATCTGGGCGACAACGGAACCGACTGCGCCGCCAGCGGTGGAGACAAACACCTGCTCGCCGTCCTTCAGCGCGCCGGTTTCAAGCAAACCGCCATACGCTGTGATCCCAGTGCCCCCCAGGGCGTGCATGTAAACTGAAAGTGACAAGGCCGGGTCGGGGTCAAGGATTTGCATGCCCTTGCCATCGCTGATGAAACGCTCCTGCATCCCAGCTCCGTGGCGGACAAGGACGCCCTCCTTGAAGTTTGGATTTCGCGACTGGACCACACGGCCTATGCCGCCGCCCAGCATGGCGACATTCAGCGGTTGGTCTGATGTGAGCCGGGGCCGCATGTAGGGGTCAACCGACATCAGCAAATTTTGCACCTGAACTTGCCCGTCCATCGTGTTGGGCGTGTCGACTTCAACAACGGCAAAATCGTCAGGAACGGGCACGCCGTTTGGGCGGCGGACAAGATGGATTTGGCGATTGGTGATCATCTGGCTGAGGCCCTTGTGAAAGTCGGTCGTGCGTGTTTCGGGATAGCTCTGCATTGTGCTGTCTTACGGCAGCGAAACATTGCGAATACATCGAGCGGTGCGTGCCGCTACACTTCTCAGCTTCCATCGCCACTATGGCTCGCAGGCTGAAAAGGTGAAGCGACTCGGATCTTTTTGCGCGCAGGAGTAGCCCCGGTTTCGGGACGCCGCCGACATCGAAGCATCGTATGGGGCTTAGCGAACTTATTTGAGCTCGTTACGCCCGACAACCATATGGTGAACGGCGTCCGGGCCATCTGCAATTCTCAACGTTCGAGTGTTTGCATACATGCGCGCCAAGGGAGTGTGCTGTGATACGCCTAAAGCGCCGTACATCTGGATGGCTTCGTCGATAATCCGGCAGACGCGCTCAGGCACCATCGCCTTGACCATGTGTATCCAGACCCGAGCCTCGCGGTTGCCGAGGACATCCATCGCTTTTGCAGCTTTCAGCACCATCAGGCGCATGGCTTCGATGTCGATCCGTGCTCGGCTGACGATTTCGAGGTTGCCGCCCAACTGAATGATCGGTTTCCCAAACGCCACGCGGCTCATCCCGCGACCGACCATCAGGTCGAGCGCTTTCTCCGCGGAGCCAATCGCCCGCATGCAATGGTGGATGCGGCCAGGCCCCAGGCGCAATTGGCTGATCTCGAAGCCACGGCCCTCTCCCAGCAGTATGTTGGAGGCTGGGACCCGAGCGTTGTTAAACCGGATATGCATATGGCCATGGGGTGCGTCGTAATCGCCAAACACTTGCTGGCCGCCCACAATCTCGACGCCTTCGGTAGGCAGCGGAACCAGAATTTGCGACTGTCGCAGTCCCGCCGGGGCATCGTCAGATCCCGTTCGAACCATGGTGATCATGATCTTGCAGCGTGGGTCGCCCGCGCCAGAGATGTAGTGCTTCTCACCGTTGATGACATACTCGTCACCTACGCGGACGGCACGGGTATCGATGTTCTTGGCGTCTGAGCTGGCGGTGTTCAGCTCGGTCATGCAGAAGGCTGAGCGGATTTTTCCTTCGAGCAACGGCTTGAGCCACATTTCCTTCTGTTCCGGGGTGCCGACCCGCTCCAGCACCTCCATGTTGCCAGTGTCGGGGGCCGCACAATTCATAATTTCGGACGCGAGCCGGTTTTTGCCAAGTTCGACCGCAACGTAAGCGTAGTCGAGGTTCGACAGGCCTTCGCCGGTATGAGCGTCCGGAAGAAAGAAATTCCAAAGACCTTGCGCTTTGGCTTTATCTTTGGCTGCCTCCAGCACTTCAAGCTGCCCTGGAGCATAATCCCAGATGTCCGCGCGATGCTCCCCGAGCTGATGGAACTGCTCAGAGGCCGGCTGCACCACGTCCTGGATGAACTGCTTGACCTTGTTGTAAAGCGGAAGGGCCTTGTCCGACATTCGCAGGTCATTGAGTTCATCCTGGGGGTTCAGTGCGAAGCCGGACTGTGAACGTTCGTTAGTCATGATTTTTTCCCTTCAATCTCGATCGAACTTCGAATGACGCAGTAGCCTGGAATATGCAGTATTGCTGCGCGTTGCACCACATCTTGGAAACGTGGGCTACTCGCATTTGTTTGCGCCATTCAAACTTGGCGATGAGGCAAATCATCGGGCGGCGCTCTCGCTGATGCGCGGGAGCCGCTCGAGCGAGTCAGGTGCGTGTCTATCCAGTCTGGAGCATTTAGGGAGCGCTGCGATTCGTCGCGAAGGTTGTTCACGTTGCCGGTGCACCGGTTCCGCGACCAAGTGGCTTGATGCGCGACCACGCGCGGCGACCCGCGTCATGCGGACACGAACCCTTTCCAGTTCTTCATGTAGCCGATGAAGCCTTCCGAGAGGCCCTCGGCCTCAAGGTGGGTGGGCGCCACCGGGCGGGCAATTGGCTCGAATTCCCGATCGGCGGCAACCCTGCGAACGAAGTCGTGGTGGAGAATCGCGCCGCGACCAATAAGCGTGAAGTCGACTCCCGCCTCGAAAGCGCGCCGCACGTCAGCACCATTCATGATCTTTCCAGCGACGCCCAGCGGCGTGCCGCCTCGCTCGACCCCGGCGAACCACTCGATCAGCGGCCTGCCCGCAAAGCGGGGATCGAGCGGTTCTTTCCAGCAATCCCACAGCGACATATCGAGGTAATCGATACGCCCCGAAGTCATCAGCGATCCTGCAAGCTCGAGCGCCTCAGCGGTGTCGATCCCGAAGCGCTCGGGCGAAAGGCGCACCCCGATCTGGAAGTCCGGCGCGGTGCGCTCCCGCAACCGGTCGATGATCGTATCGAGCACTCTTCGGCGATTGGCGAACGAGCCACCGAAGCGGTCGCTGCGATGGTTGTGCTCGGAATCAAGGAACTGGCCGAGCAGATAGCCGTGCGCCGAATGAAGTTCGACCCCGCCGAACCCAGCGCGTTCAGCACGTATCCCGGCAACGACGAACGCTTCGATGATGTCTTCCACCGCAGCAGTCGACAGAGCCCTCGCGCCGGTTTCCTCATCATCCCAGGGGCACGCCGGCGCGCCGCCGATCAGGTCTGCTGGCGAGCGCATTCCGGCATGATGCAGCTGGACAGCCGAGGCGCCGCCCCGGGCGAGACCCGCGGCAAGGCTAGTCAGGCCAGCAAAATGCATATCGGACCAGATCCCGAGCTGGCCGGCGAAACCCTGACCGCTGGCCAGCACGTGCGCCGCGCAGGTCATGGTCAGCCCGAAGCCGCCTTCAGCCCGCATCGTCAGCCAGCGGTATTCCTGGTCGGACAGGGTTCCGTCGGGATGGCTCTGCTGATTGGTCAGGGGCGCGAGCACGAAGCGGTTTGGCAGCACGGGTCCGCGCGGCAGAACGAGGGGCGAGAAGGGATCGATGCTCATGCAGCCTCCTTTCGGGAAATCATGAGAGCAACGCAACTCCCGTCAGGTCCTGGAGCCGCGCCAGCAGCTCATCCTGGAATCCGACGTCCTCAGCCCGTGCCAGGGCGCGTTGGGGCTTCCAGCATGGTGGAGGACGACGTGCCAATTGACGGTTGTCCCTGCGCATAGGGCGATGAATCCGAGTTAGCGCGTTCTCGCCAATGAAGCGTTGGATGGACAATCTACAAGCACATGACAAGCTAAGCGCCGATGATTTCCAGCGCCCGGTCGAGCGCGATCACCTCACCGTACTTGGCCTGGATATCGAACAGGTTGGCCTCGTGCGGATCGGGATGGCGGTCGGCGCAGGCATCGCGCACCACGAACGGCGCAAACCCCTGCTGCAGCGCATCGAGCGCGGTGGCCCGAACGCATCCCGAGGTCGAGAACCCGGCAATGAGCGCGGTGTCAACAGCGTGTCCCCGAAGGATATCCGCCAGTCCAGTGGCAAAGAATGCCGACGGATACTGCTTGGTGATCACCGTGTCTCCGGACTGCCGAATGAGTTCGGGTGGAAACGCGGCGAGCGGCGAGCCCTCGTCGAATACCTTGAGGACCGGGGTCTTGCGGTAGAACAGGCCGCCGTTCGCTCCACCGGCTTCGTAGCTCACTTTGGTAAAAATTACCGGGACGCCGTTCGCCCGCGCCGCCAAAGCCAGCCGTGCCGCCACCTCTACCGCCGCTGCGGCGGTCGGGCAAAAGAGTGGAGAATCCTCGGCAAGGTAGGCTACAACCATATCGACGAGGAGCAGCGCCGGGCGCTTGCCGGGGACGAGCCTGCCCGCGAACACCCCGGCGTAGTTCCCGGCGGCGTCGACCATTATTAGATCGTCCCCGCTGCCGCGAGCATGGTCTGGGTAGCATCGTCTATCCCGAGCAGTTCGCCATAGATTTCGGCATTATGCTGGCCGACGTGCGAGGGGGCCGGACTGCGAATGCCCGACGGCGTAAGCGACAGCTTGGGAAAGGCGTTTTGCATGCGCACCTTGCCGAAGCGCTCGGTCTCGACTTCGACGATCGCCTCGCGCGCTTGGAAGTGTGGGTCGGCGATCATCTCGGGCGCGCGATAAACGCGGCCGGCAGGAATCGAGTGCGCGATCATCAGCGCATCGAGATTGTCCACCGTCAGGGTCTGGGTCCAGGCGTTGATTCGTTCGTCGAGTTCGATCTGGTTGCAGCCACGGGCAATATGCGTGGCATAGCGCGCGTCCCCGACCAATTCGGGCTGGCCCATCGCCTCGGCCAGCCGTGCGAAGATGCGGTCGTTGTTGGCCCCGATCATGTAGTCGCCATCGCTGCACGAATAGACGTTCGACGGAGCGATCCCCGGCAGGAACGAGCCCGACCGTTCGCGGATCACACCGCCGTGATCGTATTCGGGAACGAGGCCTTCCATCACCTGCAGCACGCTTTCATAAAGAGCGGCGTCGACCAGCTGCCCGTTTCCGGTGCGTTCCCGCACATGAAGTGCGGCCAGCACCCCCATGCAGCCGTATGTCGCGGTCAGCGTGTCGCCGATCGAGACGCCCATTCGACTGGGCGGCCGGTCGGGCTCGCCGACGATGTAGCGCCACCCGCCCATCGCCTCGCCGATCCCGCCAAACCCGGCGCGCCCAGAATAAGGTCCGGTCTGGCCATAGCCCGACATCCGCGCGACAATCAGGCCGGGATTTTCGGCCTGGAGTGTGGCGGGCGACAGGCCCCACTTTTCGAGCGTGCCGGGCTTGAAATTCTCGATCAGCACATCGGCGCTGGCGATCAACTTGCGCGCGATTTCCTGCCCTTCGGGCACGCGCAAGTTGAGTGAAACCGATTTCTTGTTGCGGGCGATGACCTCCCACTGGAGCTTTGTTTCACCCAGCCCCCATAACCTCATCGGGTCGCCCGCGCCGGGCGGCTCGATCTTGATCACTTCTGCTCCCATATCGCCCAGCAACTGGCCACAGAACGGGCCAGCGAGGAGCTGGCCCATCTCGATCACGCGGATGTCGGACAATGCCCCGCCGTTGGCCATAACCCTACTCCGCCGCCTCAAGCTGCGCCCAATCGGGTTGGCGCGGGGCAGGTAGTCCGGTCTCGGCCTCGCAATTGGCGCGCAGGGTCTCGATCGACGGGCCGTAGTCGAACAGCCCGGGCTCGCCTCTGGTCGTTGACATCTCGGCGCGCAACTTCTCGGTCGCGGCGGAATTGACCTCGCCCGTCGGGCTGACGACCACGCCATAGGCGCGCGCGCCAATGACGGTGACGAAACCTTGAATGATCTCCTTGGCCACGAGCGCCGGATCGCGCAGTAGCGGATCGCCCCATCCGCCTCCGCCCCACGTGATGAAGTGAAGCTGATCGCCGTCTCGGACTTCGACGTCTTCAACTTTGTTGCCGACGATCTCGCTGGTTCCATCAGTTCGTTCCAGAACCTTGCACGCACGCTTGCCGGGAAGACCGCCGTTGACCCCCCATGGCGGCACGAACCATCGATCATCGTGGATTGCGATAC
Organism: Novosphingobium sp.; assembly: GCA_031370725.1. GTDB lineage: Bacteria > Pseudomonadota > Alphaproteobacteria > Sphingomonadales > Sphingomonadaceae > Novosphingobium. The sequence goes on along the minus strand of JANMQW010000152.1, from coordinate 14,247 downwards.
GTCCGTCGGCAAGGAAGCGGTAGGTCATGTGGATCCCGTTGCCGCCGCGATGGAGCCCCGCCCCGCCGCTATCTGGTTCGGTTTCATAGCGTTCGATCCGCAGCGGGAAGTAGCGTTCGAGGAATTCGTTGGGAACGTTGGTGAAGCCCGGCCACAGCGAATGACCGTCAGGCCCGTCGCCGAGCGGACGACCGGGAATCCCGCCGAACCCGATCTGGAACAGCTGGAACCATTCGCCGGCTTTTCCCGGGCGGTTGTCCCACCCCGAATAGAACATGTGCGGCGACGACGAGAAGCCCGCCGCATTGAGAAATTCCGGCGTCTTCTGCCCAAGCAGGCCGCCTAGAATGTCGAAGATTCGGCCCAGGGCGTGCGTCCGGCCCGACAGCGCGGCAGGAAATTTTGGCTTGAGCAGCGAACCTTGGGGAATTCGCACATCGATCAGATCGTAAAACCCGTCGTTGAACAGGATCTGCGGGTCAAAGACCATAATCATGTAGATGCCGAAAAACATTTTGAACATGTTTTCGTTTAAATAGAAATTAATCGAGGCTGCGCTCTGTGGGTCGGTCCCGGCGAAGTCTAGCACGACTTTCTCGCCCTCTCGCCACATCGTGCATTTGATCTTGTAGGGGCCAAAACCGATCCCGTCGTCGCAGATATAGTCCTCGAAGCTCACTGGCGCTTCGGCCACCGCCATCCCGATCAGCGCCTTCATCGCGCGATGGTTACGCGCTAGCAGCTCTTGCGTCGCGGAGACGTAGACGTCGTCGCCGAAGCGTCGGGCCATTTCAACCACCCGGCGCGAGGCGACGCGGCACGAGGCAATCAGCGCGTTCAAGTCGGCCTGGCACCAGTCGGGCTTGCGCGTCTGGTGCATCACCAGCTTGATCAGGTCTTCGTTGTATACGCCCTTGCGCCATATTTTTACCGGCGGGATGCGAACGCCTTCCTCGAAGATCGAATGCGCGGCGATCGGCATCGAGCCAACGACCTTGCCGCCGATGTCGCTCTGGTGTCCAAACATCGCGGTGTAGGCGAGCAGTCGCCCGTCCTTGAACACCGGCAGCAGAACCAGCCAGTCGTTCGAATGACTGATCGCGCCTTCGCAGCTGTAGGGATCCGAAAGAAAGATCATATCCCCGTCCTCGATGGTCCCCTCGAAGCTGTCGAGAAAGCCACCGATGAAGCTGCCGAACTGGCCGACGATCATCTTGCCCGCGGGATCAGAAATCAGCGGGAAGGCATCGCCCTGCTCGCGGATGCCCGGCGACATCGCGGTGCGAACCAAAGTAGCGTCCATCTCGACGCGCGCGTTCCTGAGCGCGTTTTCTATGATGTCGAGCGTGACCGGGTCGATCGCGACGGTCTCGAACGGGCGCGCGTTGGTCTCGATTATCTGTGCTGGCATGACAGGCCTCCTCAGGCCGGATTGATCAGAATGTTGCCGACCTTGTCGACGGTGGCGACGCAACCGGCCTCGATCAACGTAGTGGAATCCATTTCGGTGACGATTGCCGGGCCGGGGATGGTGTCGCCTTGGCGCAACCTGGCGCGATCATAGATCACTGCTGCCTGCTCGCGACGGTCCATCCACAAGGTGTGGTCGCGGATCTTGGCGGCGGCGGGAGAGCCATCGCCTTTGGGCAGTTCCGCAGCGGGCAACTGGGGCGCCTCGCCAAGCGCCACCGCGCGCAAGTTCACGATCTCGTGCGGAGTGTCCATGTTGAACGTGAACAGGCGGTTGTGTTCTTGATCGAAGCGCCCGGTAATCCCAGCAAGGCCGCTCTCGCGGAGCGTCGCCTGGTCGATCGTCAGCGGTACTTCGAACGCCTGCCCGGCATAGCGCACGTCGACCTCGAACTGACTGACGATCGTCACCTCGGGCACGCCATCGACAACCAGTTCGGCGCGAGTCTGTGCGGCCATCTCGTCAAGGATTGCGGCCAGTTCCTCGCCCTTGGTCTCGCTCGCCAGACGACTGAAGCTGCGCGCAGTTTCGGTTCGCATCCGCGTTGTGGCATCGCCAAGCGCGCACAGCACGCCGGGCGAAACCGGGCTGATCGCGGGCCAGCTGCCCATCAACCGCGCCACCGCATTGACATGCAGCGGGCCCGCACCACCAAAACCCATCAACGCAAAATGGCGCGGATCGTAGCCTTGCTGGACCGAGATCATCCGCAACGCACCAAACATGTTCTCATTGACGATGTCTATTATCCCGCGCGCAGCGGCCATCAAATCGATCCCCAGTGCATCGGCGATGGTTTGCACCGCAATGCGAGCCGCGGCCCGGTCGAGCTTGAACGAACCGCCGAGCAGGTCTTCTGGCAGATAGCCGAGTACGACGTTGGCGTCTGTCACCGTCGGTTGGGTCCCGCCCTTGCCATAGGCGACCGGCCCCGGCACCGCGCCCGCCGATTGCGGGCCGACTCGCAGTGCCTTGGTCAGTTCGGGCACGTAGGCGATCGAGCCCCCGCCCGCACCCACAGTCTTCACGTCGAGTGACGAGGCGCGCACCGAGAGGTGACCGACTTCGGTCGTCCGCACCCGCCGCGGTTCGAGGTTCTCGATCAGCGCCACGTCAGTCGAGGTGCCGCCGACATCGAGGGTGAGAATGTTCTCGAACCCCGCGTTCTTCGCCACCCACAGCGCGCCTGTGACCCCGCCGGCGGGTCCGGACATGAGGATGTTGACCGGGTGTTCCTCCGCCTTCTCGGCGCTCATCAGCCCGCCGTCGGAGCGCAGCAGCGAGAGCTTGCCCGTGAGCCGCGCGTCGTGGAGCTGACGGCGAAGGTTCGAAACATATTTGCCCACAATCGGGCGCACCGCGGCGTTGGCCACGGTCGATAGCGTGCGTTCGTATTCCTGCATCTCGGGCAGCACTTCGTGGCTCAGCGAGACCGGGATATCCTGCATCGTCTCGCGCGCGATTTCGCCGATGCGCTTTTCGTGCGCGCCGTCGACATAGGCGTTCATCAGACTCACGGTTATCGCCTCGATGCCCTGGTCCTTGAGCTTGCGCAGTGCCGCGCGCACCTCGACCTCGTCGAGTGGTCGGACTTCCTCGCCGTCCGCGCTCATGCGGCCCTTGACCGTGACAGTATCCTCAAGAGCGGCGAGCGGGGTCGGCTTGGGCCAGATGATCCACGCTGCCAGCCCGCCCGGGACATAGCTGCGCGCGATCTGCATGATATCACGATAGCCTTCGGTGACGATCAGCCCGACCCGCGCGCCTTTGCCTTCGAGTATCGCATTGGTCGCCACGGTGGTGCCGTGGAGGAAATATTCGATGTCCGCCGGATCGACCCCGGCCTCCGCGGTGATCGTGCGGACTCCGCTGAGAACACCCTGCGAGCTGTCGGGCGGAGTCGACGGCGTCTTGTGGCGCCAGAAGTGTCCGCTGGCCGTGTCGAACAGCAGGAGATCGGTAAACGTGCCGCCGACATCGACGCCGAGACGATAGCCCATCAGGCGACTTCCTTTCGTGCTTCGGATCCGGGCGGGAACGGTCGTGCGCGGGCGACCATTGCCGGAAGCTGTTTTTCCATCACCCCGGCCAGCCAGGCGTTGGCAACGATCAGTTGCTCCAAATCGAGCCCAGTCGAAATCCCCGCGCGCTCCAGCATGTAGACGACATCTTCCGTCGCGACATTGCCCGCCGCGCCGGGTGAGAACGGACACCCGCCGAGTCCGCCGAGCGAAGAGTCGATCACCCTCGCCCCTGCCTCAATCGCCGCCCAGATGTTGGCGATGCCAGTGCCACGGGTGTTGTGGAAATGGACGCGCACCGGTAGCGGCACAATCGATTTCCGCACGCGCGTGACGAGGCGATGGACGCTGGCCGGGTCCGCGACACCGATAGTGTCGGCAAGGCCGATCTCGATCGCGCCCGCCGCAGCCAGTTCTTCGGCCATCGCCACAACACGATCGGGCGAAACCTCGCCGTCAAACGGGCAGCCGAAGCTGGCCGCGATCACAACTTGTGCGGTCTTGTTCGCGTCGCGTGCGAGCGCGAAAATCTCGCGCGCCATGGCAACACTGCCCTCGCTGGTCTGGCCCTGGTTGGCGATCCCCAGCCCGTCGCTTGCGACCGCGACGGCGCCGAGCTGGTCGATCCGCTCGGTGGCGAGCGCGCGCTCGGCGCCGCGGCGGTTCATGACCAGGCCGATGTAAGTGACATCCTCACGTTCGGGCAGGCCGGCGCAGACCGCCTCGGCATCGGCCATCTGCGGAACTGCACGCGGGTTGACGAAACTGGCCACCTCGATCCGTCGCGCGCCCGCCGCGATCGACCGTTCGATCAAGCGTAGCTTGTCGCCGGTTGAAACGAGACGCGCCTCGTTCTGCAAGCCATCGCGCGGCCCCACCTCGACCATCTCGACGGAATTTGTACACATATTTGTGAAGGAATGCATCTTGTCAGCCATGTGCCACCTGCCGGTCGATCGCCGCGAGCCCGGCATGGGCGTCGGCATAGGCATGGTAGGCGCGGCGAATGTGTGCGGCCATTACCGCCTCGGCCCATGCCCCGTCGCGCCGCGCGAAAGCGGCGAGTAGTTCGTCATGCTCCCCGAACGAGCGCAGCAAGGCTTCTCGCCCGTAATGGTGTGCGGTGCGCCAGACCACCGGCTGCTCGATTAGCGTCCCGAGCAGCGCCGACAACCGCGGCGAGGCAGCGGCCTGGAGGATGATCGCGTGAAACTCACGGTTGCGGTCGAGAAACGCCTCAACGTCTGGCGGATCGGCCCGCACCGCCGCGCCGATGGCCTGGTTGGTCGCTCGTAGCCGCTGGACCAGCGTTTCGCTCATTCGCTCCGCAGCCCGGCGCGCCGCGTGACCCTCGAGCATTGCGCGCAGCTCGAACGCGTCGGCCACATCGTCGAGCGACCAGTCGGCAACGAATGTGCGCTGGGTGCCGCTGCGCTTGACCAGCAGCTCGCCCTCGAGCCGGCGCAGCGCATCGCGGATCGGGGTCCGCGAGACCCCGCAGCGCTCAGCCAAACCTTCCTCGCTCAGCTGCTCGCCCGCAGACAGCGCGCCCGACAGGATCATCGAACGGATCTGCGCATAGGCGCGATCGCAAGCCTTCGACATAATCTACTCCAGCGGGGTTGACGCCGGTTGGTTGTATACAATACATATCCGCTGGTGCAACCGCGCTTTGTACGTCAGTCATCCTAAAGATGCTGACATCACAGGGAGTATCCGCAGTGCGAGAAGGCGAGCAGCGCATCAAGGTGATCGTGCCGATCCCCATGGATGCCGCCGGGGTCGCCAACCGCGCCGGACAGCTCCCCACCGACTTCGTCGCTCCAGGTTTCAAAGCCGAATTCGCCGCCGTTTCGTGGGGCGCAGCGTTGGGCGACAGCTATCACGACATGCTCCTGATGGACTGGACGGTGTTCCAGGCCGGGATCGAGGCGGAGGACGAAGGCTATGCCGGGGTGCTGATCGATACGGTCAGCGATTCGGGCCTGCGGGCCTTGCGCTCACGCCTGACGATCCCGGTGGTCGGCCCGGGGGAAGCGGCTTTCGCCACCGCGATGATGCTGGGCAAGAAGTTCACCGTACTGACGATGTGGCCGCAGTGGTTCCCGCTCTATGAAAAAACGCTGACCGATTACGGATGGTGGAGCCGCTGTGCGTCGCTCCGCTCGATCGACACCCGCCCCGATGTGACCGAGCTGCTGGCGGGCAAGGAAGAGGTCATCTTCGCCAAGCTCAAGGTCGAGGCCGAAAAGGCGATGGCCGAGGACGGCGCCGACGTGATCGTGCTTGGCTCGACCACCATGCACCAATCAGCGCAGTACCTGGCGGCAAACCTGTCGATCCCGGTGCTCAACCCCGGCCAGATCGCCTGGAAGCAGCTCGAGCTGCTGATCGGGCTTGGCCTGACCCATTCGAAGAAGGCATTCCCCTCGCCCGAAGTTGGCAAGGATGCGGACATCCGGAAGAGCTGGCAATGAGTTTGGCCAAAAGCGAATGGAGCGAAGGTGCGGATGGGCAGATCGCCCTACCTTATCCGTTCTACATCGACATCGTCACCAAGCGGTATTTCGACGGGGTCGATAACAAGAACCTGGCGCAGGTGCTCAACTGCTTCACCGCGGACGCGGTGCTGACCGAAGTCACCTCGGGCACCGTCCACACCGGGCGCGACGCGGGCATCCGTGCCATGTTCCAAAAGCTGTTCGCCGACTTTTCCAGCATCTGGCACGGCAACTTCGTCCACACTGGCGATCCCGAGACCAATGCCATCTGCTCACAGTTTACCGTACTGATCGCGCCGAATGGCGGTGACGAGCTGCGCTATGAAAACTGCAACCGGTTTTACCTCAAGGACGACAAGTTCAACCGGGTCTACGTCTATATGAGCGGCGATAACCTGCTTCAGCCGGGAGACGCCTGATGCAGTACGCACCCAGCCTGTCGCGTGCCGGGCTGATCGACCTGGCCACGCAGCAATACTTCGCCAGCGTCGACGCCAAGAACATCGAGGCCACGCTCGCCTGCTTTCACGACGAGGCGCTGTTCTGCGTCCAGACTGCATTCGTGCGGCACAGTGGCAAGGCCGAGCTGCGGCGGATGTTCGACGATTTCTTCGGTGCCTGGCAAACCATCGTCCACCAAGGCTTCACCTGCACCGTAGATGAAGCCAATGGGCGGATCGCCGCAAGTTTTGAAGCCGTCCTGACCGCAGCCGACGGCAGCGTAACCAGGCTTAACAACACCAACTTCTGGCGCGTACGCGAGGGCAGGTTCCAGGAGGTTTACGTTTACATGAGCGGGGAAAACCCGCTGATCTGAAGTTGGAGGATTAACCCGGGCCGGGCGGGAAAAACCCGTCGGCCCGGCCATCACGAAGAAGGGGATTCGACGATGAACATCACCACCAGGCTCGCTTGTGCCGTTTCGCTGTTCGCCATGCTCGCTGCGGTTCAGCCTGCGTTCGCGCAATCGACCAGCCCAGCCGCCGAAACCGCCGCGAGCGACGACGACAGTGCGATCATCGTCACCGCGAGGCGCCAGCAAGAGCGCCTCCAGGACGTTCCCGCCTCGGTCGCAGTGCTGACCGCAACCGCGCTCGAGCGGACCGGCGCCAACAGCGCCGCTGATTTCGCGCAGCTAACCCCAGGCGTAACGATCGTCACGGGCACCGCCGAGGCGGGCGACACCCAAGTCAACATTCGCGGAATCAATGGTGCGCGCGATGCCGAAAGCTCGATCGCGCTGGTGGTCGACGGCATCCTCAAAACCAACACCGCGCAGCTCAACCAGGTCCAGGGCACGCTGCGCCAGGTCGAAATCCTCAAAGGCCCGCAGGGCGCACTGTATGGCCGCAACGCCGCGGCAGGGGCGCTGGTGCTGACCACGCTCAAGCCGGGGGACGTTTTCGAGGGTGCGGCCAAGATTTCGTACGCCGAGCAAAACACGGTCGAAGCCTCCGCCCATATCGCAGGCCCGCTCGGCAGCGGTGCGGGCTTCGTGCTCTCGGGGTATTACCGCAATACCGATGGGTTTTACCGCAACCTGCTGACGACCAGGAAGACCGTCGATGATGCCGAAGATATCGCGGTCGATGGCCGGCTGGTCTTCCAGGCCGGCCCCGATACCGAGATTGACGCCAAGGCCCGCTACGCCCGCTTCCGCGGCGCCTCGATCAACTTCAACGCGTCGTTCCACCTGCCCAATTTCGCCGCGGTGAACCCCAAGTTCTATGAGGACATCGACGACCACAAGTTCCGCTATTATTCGAATATCCGCCCGACCAACGATCAGGACAGCTACGACGCTTCGATCAAGCTTGAGCACAGCTTCGATGCGATCAAGCTGGTTGCCTGGGCGCTCTATTCGAACGTCGATCAGAACCTGGTGGCCGATGGCACCTCGGCTGATTTCGCGCGCTATATTGGCGCGGCGAACCCGGCGGGCAACGCTGCGGTGGGCAAATGCTTCGCCAGCACCGCGGCGCTGACAGGGTTTCCGGTCAATCAGCCGGGCTTCATCGGCCAGATCCCGGTGCCATTCATCTTCGCCCCCGCCACTGGATCCACTTTCGGACCCTATAGCCCGACGACTTGCGACGGCACCCAGTACCAGGTGCGCAAGCAGCGCGATTTCAGTGCGGAAGTGCGCCTGGTTTCGGACGAGGACGGGCCACTTTCGTGGCAACTGGGCGCCTACTACCTCAACATCGACCGCAAGGTCGGCGTCAGCCTGGGCGCGGATACCGGCGCGGGGGCCATCAAGCAGCTCTACAACCCGCCGACCAGCGCCAACCCCACCTCGCTATTGCTGGCCGACAAGTTCAAGACCCAGGTCTATGCCGCGTTCGCTTCGACCGAGTATAAGCCCAGCGAGCAATTCACCGCAGGGCTCGCGCTGCGCTATGACATCGAGGACCGCAAGACTCGCAGCCTCGTGCCGACAGCGTCCGATCCGTTCTCTGGCGGGCCGATCAATCCCGGCCAGGCATTTGGCCCGATTACCCCCAAGAGCGCAACCTTCAAGCAGCTTCAACCCAAGGTGACGCTGAGCTGGCGGCCGACCCCGGATCTCAACATTTACGGCAACTGGGGGATCGGCTTCAAATCGGGCGGTTTCAACAATCAGGGCGCTTCGACGATCATCGATCAGAACTTCAACCAGTTCATCAACGCTGGGGTGACGATCAACGACCAGTACCGAAAGGAACGCTCGAGTGCGTTCGAGGTGGGGATCAAGGGCTCGGTGCTCGACAACCGCGTCACCTTCGATCTGGCGGGGTATTACACGCGCATCAACGACATGCAGTTCTTCGAATTCTTCGTCGGCAGCTTCGGGCTGCTGCGGGTCGTATCAAACATCGACAAGGTCACTGTGAAGGGTGCCGAGCTCAACCTCAGCGCCAAGATTGTCGATGGCTGGAAGATCTTCGGGGCGGCCAACGTGACCGACAGCGAGATCAAGAAGAACCGTTCACGGCCCTACACGGTGGGCAACAAATCGCCCTACACCGCCGACTACACGATCAACCTGGGCAGCGAGATGAACGCCCCGCTGACCGACAGCATCGACCTGATCGTGCGCGCCGACTATCGGATCACGGGGCCGACCTGGTTCCACACCGTGCAGAACCAGGAGCGCCCGTCGCTGTTCAGTGGGTTGCTGCCGATCTCGGCACTGGCACTCCCCGCGTTCGTCGGCAATGCCCGCTTCGATGTTGCCCGGCGCGGGGCATACGGTGTGCTCGATCTGCGCGCGGGGCTCGATTTCGGCCAGTTTACCATCACGGCATTTGCCAACAACATGCTCGATCGCAAGTACGTCGCCGAAGCGATCCCGGCGATCGAGTTCGGCGGCTCGTTCATCTCGCCAGGCGCCCGGCGGCTGGCAGGAGTTGAAGTGGGGGCGAAATTTTAGGTCTGGAATGAAGTTTTGCAAAGCATAGACAAGCGGCTCGCGGTGTCTGGCTGAGCCGGGTAAACTATCGCGCCGCGCGACCAGCTTACTCAGTGTTGGTCCGATCAACGCGGTTATCGATCTGTTTGCGGTCAGGAAGGACTACCGGATGACCGTCGCGCAGCGCGGCAAACGCGTTGCGCTTGCCGAACCGCGTGGAGCGGCGCGGGGCGAGCGGAAAGAGGATGAAGCCGAAGTTGTGCTTACGCCAGGTGCCCAGCTGCGCCCGCTCGATACGATCGGGGTCACCTCGCCCTCGAGCGCCAGCGCCAGCGCGCAATCCTCGAGCCGCGCCACCCCGTGTTTTAGCGCCGCCTCCCACGCCGCCGCAAACCCCTCGGCGCCGCCCAACCGCCGCAACTTGTACAACGCCTCCAGGCTCACCCCGACCGACCGCGCCGCCTGCGTGACGATTCCCGTCGCGGCGAGCGTCGCGATAAACGCGCGCTGCTTGGCCGGGGTGATCGAATTGCGCCGCGGATGCGGGTGGAGATAGGGCGCGAAATTCAGAAGCGGGACGGTGAGGTGGGTCAGGGGCGAGCACCGCAAGCCGCGGTGATTTGCGCGAGCGGCGCCGGGCGTGGACCACATGGACCAGTGTCCTGAACGAAAAAACCCCGCTTCGGGATAGCGCCCGTCGCATCGTCCGAAACGGGAGTTGGTCGGCGCAAGATCATGCCTGAGTCTCATCGGCCCAGCCGAGCAGGCGAAATCCTACTTTGCAAGCTGAACCAAGCCCAACCCGTCGCCCCTGCGAAGGCAGGGGCCCAACCAACCTCTCCACCCGAACCGTGCGCGCGATAATGCACGCTCATCTAGGCCCCTGCCTGCCCGAAGGGCAGTTTATCCTGAGCGCCTGCCTTGGCAGGCAGTCGAAGGGCAGGGGCGACGAGATTGGCTGCTCGTAGGCTTATCGACATTGCCCTGCGCCCCGCCGACGCGCTCCGCCTGGCGGTCGTCGCACTGGGCGGCCACGCGCTGGCGACGCTCGATGCGCGGCTGGCGGAGGGGGCGCAGGCGGTGGGGGTGAGGGTGGTTGGGGTGGAGCCGCGCTAGCTGTCCTTTCCCAAGCCATGCCATTGGTAAGCCATGGCGGGGGCCGGGGTCGCGAACGGGTGGCGCGGAGGGAGCGTGTAGCGCCAATTCTGTTACAACCGAAGCGGAGGAACAAACGGTATACAACGATTCCCGGATTGGGTATTCCCACGGCGGTGGATAGCCTTGGCGGTTGCCTTTCCAATCGCTCAATTCCGATGCAGGTGTTCGATATGACTGAAACAGCACCTACCCCCGATTGGTCGTTCTACGAGTTTTTCGCTGGCGGCGGGATGGCTCGTGCTGGACTCGGTCCGGGCTGGGTGTGCCGGTTTGCAAATGACTTCGATCCCATGAAGGCCCGGACCTATCGGGCGAATTGGGATGCCGAGCATCTTGTCGAAGGCGATGTGGCCAAGCTTGCCGTAGACCAACTTCCGGAAAGTCCCGATCTCGTCTGGGCATCGTTTCCCTGCCAGGATCTGTCTTTGGCAGGGAACTACAAGGGTTTGGGCGACGAGCGCGCCGGGAATCTCACGCGGTCGGGCACCTTCTGGCCATTCTGGTCGCTCATTCAGCAACTGAAAGCCGACGGACGCGGTCCCCGGTTGATCGTCTTGGAAAACGTCCCGGGAACGATCACATCACGTGGCGGACGGGACTTCGCGTCCATTTGCGCCGCGCTGGCTGGGGAGGGCTACTGCCTGGGAGCGATGATCGTCGATGCCAAGCACTTTGTTCCACAGAGTCGCCCCAGGCTGTTTTTCATAGCTGTGGCAAATGCCAACCAAATTCCCCCAGGCTTGTCTCGCACGGCTCCAAAGGAAATTTGGCACTCCGAAGCGCTGCGCACAGCAGTTGAGCGATTGCCCGAATCAGTTCGTAAGCACTGGGTGTGGTGGACCATCCATGAACCACCCTTACGGAACACTGTGCTTGCGGACTTGATCGAAGAAAACCCGAAGGGTTGCGATTGGCATACCCAAGCTGAGACGGGCAAACTCTTGGCCATGATGTCCCCCTTGCATTTGGCCAAAATTGAAAAAGCGCGCTCGTCTGGGCAGCGTTGGGTCGGGGGTGTTTACAAGCGCACGCGACCCGACGGAAACGGCGACAAGCGGCAGCGCGCTGAAATTCGGTTTGACGATATAGCAGGCTGTTTGAGGACACCGGGTGGTGGTTCAAGCCGCCAGACCATAATGGTCGTTGAAGGCAGTTCGACCCGGTCGCGCCTGTTGTCACCCCGCGAAGCTGCGCGATTGATGGGTCTGTCCGACGACTACATTCTCCCGTTGCGCTACAATGATGCCTATCATGTGGCTGGCGACGGTGTGTGCGTGCCCGTTGTCAGGCATCTAGCCCACTGTTTGCTTGAACCCATTCTGAGGGCTGGAACTTGCACAAGGCGCGCGCTGGCCGCATGACCCCTGGATGGCGATTGATCTTGCTTTTCGACGTCGGGCTGTTCGCACCCTCACCAATCAAATTGGCTGTTATGTCCTCTGCGACCTGAACGGCGTGCCAATTTATGTCGGTCAGTCCCGTGATGGTATTCGTTCAAGAGTAAACCGGCATCTCACTTCCGCGCGTTCAGATATTATCGCGAACCGCCAAGTCGATGTCTGGGAAATCGCCTTCGTGTGGGCATACCCGGTTGCAGCCGTGGCTGGAATTGGGCCGCTGGAGGATTCTATCTTCCATGCCTTTCACGGCCAATCGGCGTTGATGAATGGCAAGGTCCCCCCAATTCCGTCGATGCGGGTCAACATACCCGAGCCTGCGCAAATCGTGCAGGTAATGCGCGACGAAGAGATAGCGGAGAAGCTTGACCCTGCCCTTAGACTGCCGAGGCAGGCCGAACATTATTCGCAAATCGTCGGGCATTTTCTAGCAGTCAAGAATTCGAAGGAAATCGCCGGAGCCATGGAGGCGCACTTCCAGCGATTGCAGCGATACCACCGCGCGCTTCTCGGACAGGGACAAGAAATTGAAGGAGATGAGCCGGAAGACTGATTTCCCTGAGTGATCCTTGACCCCACCCCCAAATCCGCCTAACGGCCCGCTCATCCAAATCGGGGTTCGCCTCGACTCGGACAGATAGAGCTGAACATTGCCGGTGCGTGTGGAGGGCCCTGGGGGCGGCGGTTGCCGCAATCCATAGGGTCTTTTTCTATTGGACGGGCCTCTCAATTGCCTCTCGGGGCAGGCGTCGGGTCCACCCTTTGCACAATCCGTCAGAGTAACCCGGCGCCGCGGCGCGGGGTGGAGCGTTTCAAGCTCGCCAGAGCGAAGCCCTCGCGCAAGCGGGGGCCTCGGGCCCAGGGCGACCCGCCTGCGGCATGAGGTCCCAGCTTTCGCTGGGATGACGGCGGCTTTCGACTTCTTCACCTTGCTCCCACGCGCCAGCAACAGGTGAAGAGCACTTCATGCCGACGATCAACCAGCTGGTCCGCAAGGGCCGCGTGCCGCAGAAGGTCAAGTCCAAGGTTCCGGCCATGGAAGCCAACCCGCAGAAGCGCGGCGTCTGCACCCGCGTTTATACCACGACCCCGAAGAAGCCGAACTCGGCGCTGCGCAAGGTCGCCAAGATCCGCCTGACCAACCAGCGCGAGGTCATCTCGTACATCCCCGGCGAGGGCCACAACCTGCAGGAGCACAGCGTCGTGCTGATCCGCGGCGGGCGCGTCCGCGATCTGCCCGGGGTGCGCTATCACGTGCTGCGCGGGGTGCTCGATACGCAGGGGGTCAAGGACCGCAAGCAGTCGCGCTCGAAGTACGGGGCCAAGCGGCCGAAGTAAGAGGGGTGTTGTGTGCGGACGGACCCGTCATCCCAGCGAAAGCTGGGACCTCGGGCCTCCAGGCAGAACGCCGGTTTGATCGAGGTCCGCCCAGGCCTCACGAGGTCCCAGCTTTCGCTGGGATGACGGGCGGATAAACGAGAAGGTATCGCAAATGTCACGTCGTCGTCGTCCCGAGAAGCGGGAAATCCTGCCTGATCCCAAGTTCAAGGATCAGATCCTGTCCAAGTTCATGAACAACCTCATGATGGACGGCAAGAAGTCGGTCGCCGAAGGGATCGTCTATGGCGCGATGAGCACCATGGAAACCCGCTCCAAAGGCGATCCGATCCAGCTGTTCCACGATGCGCTGAACAACGTGAAGCCGCAGATCGAGGTCCGTTCGCGGCGTGTCGGCGGGGCGACCTATCAGGTTCCGGTCGAAGTGCGGCCCGAACGCTCGCAGGCGCTGGCGATCCGCTGGCTCATCACCGCGGCGCGCAACCGGTCGGAAACGACGATGGCGGCGCGGTTGAGCGGCGAGCTGATGGATGCTGCCAACAACCGCGGCAACGCGGTCAAGAAGCGCGAAGACACCCACCGCATGGCCGACGCCAACCGGGCGTTCTCGCATTATCGCTGGTAAGTAGAGCCGCTCGCCCTGCGCTTGGCGAAGGGTGGTAAAAGTTCCCGGCGTAACTATTTAGGGCGAGGGGTCGGTGGTGTCCGGCTCCGCTCCCGCATTCAAGGAAATCGAAATGGCACGTGGCCATCCCCTCAGCATGTACCGCAATATCGGAATCATGGCGCACATCGACGCCGGCAAGACCACGACCACCGAGCGGATCCTGTTCTACACCGGCAAGTCCTACAAGATCGGCGAAGTGCATGATGGCGCGGCGACGATGGACTGGATGGAGCAGGAGCAGGAGCGCGGGATCACGATCACCAGCGCGGCGACGACCTGCTTCTGGAAAGATCACCGGATCAA
>JANMQW010000144.1:0-3883 GCA_031370725.1 Novosphingobium sp. | reverse complement strand
CCGGTGGTGCCGCCGACGCGCGACCAGGCTCCCGCCATCGCGGCCTGATCGACCGCGTACTGCATCTCGCGCTTCCACATGTACCACTGCGCGGTATCGACCGCGAGGCCGGCCCCGCCGATCAAGGCCGGCGCTCCGGCGGCGAACAGGAACAGCACGTTGCCGCTGGTGTTGCGGCGGAGGCTCTTCATGAGCCGCTTGACTTTTTTCAGCATGTCCAGCTTGCCCCGGTCCAAAGTACTGCTTCGGTTCAGTCCTCGAATAGCGGGGGTTGGTAAGCGGTCCTTCAAGCAGGGTGGTTAACGCCACCTTTCATTCGGGATGCCGATTGCGGTGGCGCAGAACGCTCAAATTGCCGGGCTATCCGCGGAACTGCCGCCGCTCCAGCGGTTGGCGGTGGCCTATGCCCCGGCTGCGGCGCGCCCCGCGTGGACCGCACTGGTCCTGCTTGACCACCGCCTGTCGCGCGCCGTGGCGGGGGCGAGCGAGCCACTGATCGGCCAGCTCAAACTTGCCTGGTGGCGCGACCGGATGCGCGAACCGGCGTCGCGCTGGCCCCTGGGCGAGCCACTGCTGGCGGCCCTGAAGTCCTTCGATGGCGAGCGCGCGGCGCTCGAGGCGTTGGTCGATGGCTGGGAAGGGTTGATCGACGATACGGGCAGCGGGGAACTATCCCGGCTGGCAGTAGCCCGGGCAGGGGCGGTGGCGGCGCTCGCCCGGATCGTGGGTTGCGCGGTCGATCCCCAGACCATCGCAACGCTGGCCCAGCAGTGGACGCTGCCGGGCGAGGGGATGGCCAATGCTGTACGCCTGCCCCGCGCGCTGCGTCCGCTGCTGATCCTGGCAAACTTGCCCGATCCGGCGCAGTCCGGCCCGATGGCGCTGCTGCGCATCGTCCGGCTTGGCATGTTGGGACGCTAGGCTATGGTCGCGCCGATGAGGTATCGACCATGAACCGGATCGTGCTCGCCGCGCTGGCGGTGCTCCTGCTTGCAGCGGCGGGGGTGTTCTGGTTCACCGGGCGCGATGCGGTCGAGGCGGGCGCGCCGCCGCCCGATTTGATGGGCGAGGAAGCGGGACCGCCGGGCGATCCCAACGCGCTGCCCTCGGCCAGTGTGGCGGGATTGCGCGGGCCGTTGCCGCCCGAAGCCAGCGAGATGAGCCGCGAACAGCGCCGCTTTAGCCGCTTTGATCGCAACGGCGACAGGATCGTCAGTCGCAACGAGCTGCTCGCCACGCGCACTGCCGGGTTCAAGAAGCTCGACCTTGATGGCAACAACCTGCTGACCTTTGAGGAATGGGCGGTGACCACCGCCAACCGCTTCAAAGGCGCGGACAAGGACGGCAACCTCCAGCTCACCCCCGAAGAATTCCGCACCACCGCGCCCAAGCCAGCGGCTAAACCTGCGTGCAAGTGCTGAACAGTTATTGACATCGATGTCAGTTATGCTAACCGCGATTCCATGAACGCGATTGCCCACGATTTCGCCCCTGTCACCGATCTGATCTTCGCCGATCCCCGGCGGGTCAAGCTGCGCACCCGTCCGTTCAAAGCATTCGGCCACTTTCGCCGCCTGCTCAAGGACAAGGAAAACACCGCCGAGGTGTTCCACATCTTCGAATCGCTGCCGCGCCGCGATTTCGTGCCCAGCGCCAAGGCGTTCGTCGAGAGCGATCAGGGCCGCAAGGTTCTTGCCACCGAGCCAAAGCTTCAGCCGATCCTCGACGATCATGCTGCATTGCGCCGCCTGCCCGCCGGAACTGTCGCGCACGCCTATTGCGATTTCATGGAGCGCGAGGGGTTGAGCGCGCAGGGCCTGATCGACGAGGCCGACAAATCTTGGGGCGATCGTCCACGCTATGACGACATGCTGGCGTTGTATGGCAACCGCCACCGCGACACCCACGATCTGCTCCATGTGCTGACCGGTTACGGCCGCGATCCGCTGGGCGAACAGTGCGTGCTGGCGTTCACCTTCAGCCAGTCGCCCAGCCCCGCGCACCTGTTCATCGCCTACCTTGGCGGTCTCCACATCAAGCGTCAGACCAAGACCAAAGCGCCGATCCTCTCCGCAATCCGCGAGGGCCAGGCGCTGGGCAAAGCCTGCCCGCGCATTGCCGAAATGCCGATTCGCGAGCTGCTGGCGATGCCGCTCGATCAGGCGCGCGCAAAATTCAACATCACCCCGGCCAAGAACTATGCCGAAGCGCATCGGGTGTGGGGCGGAGAGGGCCAGGACCCTCACGAGCTGATGAAGCCCAAAGCGGCCAAACAAGCGGCCTAACTTTCAGATCCAGCTGGCGATTTGCGCCAGAGGTTTGCGCCGGGTGGCGTGGACCGGGACCGTGGCATCGGCCGCAGGGTGCCCGACAACGACCAGCATCAGCGGCTTTTCGTCGATTGGGCGCGCGCAAATCCGGTTGAGGAACTTCATCGGCGCTGGCGTGTGGGTCAGCGTCGCCAGCCCCGCCTCGTGCAACGTCGCCAGCAGCAGCCCGACCGCGATCCCGACGCTTTCGGTGATGTAATAGTTCTGCCGCGCATCCCCCGGTTCGAGCCCGCCGCGGCGCTGGCCGAATACCGCAATCAGCCAGGGTGCGGTTTCGAGGTAAGGCTTGACTTCATCGGTACCGAGCGGGGCCAACGCTTCGAGCCATTCGGCGCTGGCCTTGCCCGCATAAAACGCGCGTTCCTCTTCTTCGGCGAGCAGACGGACCTCGCGTTTGGCGGCAGGCGATCCGATCACCGCGAAGTGCCACGGCTGATGATTGGCCCCTGATGGCGCAGTCCCCGCGGCGAGCAGCGCTTGTTCGATTACTTCGCGCGGAACCGCCGCCTCGCTGAAGAAGCGGCAGGTGCGGCGGGTGCGCAGGCGCTGGTAGGCAAAGGTCGCGCGGGCAATCCGCTCAGCATCGTTCAGCGCCGGGAGCGTGGGGTAGGGAAGCCGAGGGTAATCCGCGCTCACGCTTCCATCCACTCGCGGAAGAAGCGCTCGTTGGCGGCGCGGAGGTCGGTGAGGGGGCGCGCAAAAACCTGATCGACGCCCAATCCCCTAAGCTTTGTGTGGCCGATGATGCGAGCAGAAACACCTGCCTTGGCCGCCTCCTCAAGCACCGCTTCCGAGTTGCTCGTGGTGATCAAAACTCGTCCCTGATCCTCACCAAACAGCCATTCGGTAATCGTACACGACGACGGTTGTGAGACCAGTAACGCTCCAATTCCATCACTCGACAAGGCCATCTCCGCTATGCCGACAAGTAGTCCGCCATCCGACAAGTCATGCGCCGAAGATATAGCCTCTTGGCCTACAAGGTTTCTGACTAAGGTACCGACAGCCGCTTCAGCTGCCAAATTGACAGGAGGCGGAGGCCCGTTCTCCAGCCCGTGAATTTCGCGCAACCACAACGACTGACCGAGATGTCCGATATGGTCGCCAATGAGGACAATTGCCTCACCCTCGGCCTTAAACCCGATCCCCACCGTCCGCGCATAATCCTCGATTAACCCCACTGCGCCAATTGCCGGCGTCGGCAAGATCGCACTCCCCCCGCCGGTCGCCTTGCTTTCGTTATACAGCGATACGTTGCCGCTCACGATCGGCATGTCGAGCGCCACGCAGGCTTCGCTCATCCCCTGGAGGCAGCCGACGATCTGGGCCATGATCTCGGGCCGCTGGGGCGAGCCGAAGTTGAGGCAGTTGGTCACCGCCAGCGGCTTCGCGCCCACCGCGCACAAGTTTCGGTAAGCCTCGGCGATCGCCTGCTTGCCGCCCTCGACCGGGTCGGCGTAGCAATAGCGCGGGGTGCAGTCGGTGGTCATCGCCAGCGCCTTCTGCGTCCCGTGGATCCGCACCACCGCCGCGTCGCCGCCTGATTTCTGCAA
>JANMQW010000126.1:0-1908 GCA_031370725.1 Novosphingobium sp. | reverse complement strand
CCACTTCGGCGTTCACATCGACGACGAACGACTGGTTCGGCGCGCGCAGCGGCGTGCCGTCAGCTGCGACCAGAGCGGGCGAAGTTTCTACTCCCAATCGAGTGCTCCCTTCTTCCACGCATAGGCAAAGCCGACGATCAGCTCGAACAGGAACACCATCATCGTGGTCCACCCGGTCCACCCGGTAACATCGAGGCTGACCGCCCACGGAAACAGGAACGCGGCTTCCAGATCGAATATGATGAACAGGATCGCGACGAGGTAAAAGCGCACGTCGAACTGGCTGCGCGGGTCCTCGAACGCGGGAAACCCGCACTCGTATTCGGACAGCTTGTCGGCGCTGGGATTGTGCGTGCCCGTCAGCCGCGAGACCCCCATCGGAAGGAACACGAACAGGCTCGACAATGCCAGCGCAATGCCCAGGAAGATCAGAATCGGCAGATACTGCGAGAGGTCAAGCAAGGGTCTGACTCGGGCTTTTGTGCAACTGCGAGCGCCCTAGTCCCGGCACCCGCTGGGTGCAAGGGGTGGCGGGTGCCCTTGAGGGCATAGAGCGCGGTCTCCCCTAGCTCATCTGCCCTGCCTATTTCATCGGCCCTGCTATTTCATCTGCATCGCCACCGCCCGATCGGTCGCCTTGCCGAACGGAGGACGAAAGCCTGCCAGCTTGGCAATGTCGATATTGGGCTGGGTATAGATCGAGCGGGCGTGGCTGAATGTCTTGAAGCCTTCGGGGCCATGATACGATCCCATTCCCGATGGTCCGATCCCGCCGAACGGCAGGTCGTCGATCCCGACGTGGAACAGCACATCGTTGATCGTGACCCCGCCCGAGATAGTCCGGCCCAGCACCTGCTCGCGTTCGGCCCGGTCGTCGCCGAAATAGTACAGGCCGAGCGGGCGATCGTGAGCGTTGACGTAGTCGATCGCCTGATCGATCCCCTTGTAGGTCTTGACCGGGAGAATCGGGCCAAAAATTTCGTCCTGCATCACCTTCATGCCGTCATTTACATTGCGCAGAATGGTCAGCGGCATCTTGTTGAGGTTGGCAGCGCTGAAGTCTTCGCCGCCGGGGTTGATCTCGATCGCCTCGGCACCCTTCTCGACCGCGTCGGCGATCAAGCCCTTCAACCGGTCGCGATGGCGCGCATTGATGACCGCGGCGTAGTCCTCGTTTGACAGCAGCGTGGGATACATCGCGGTTACGCCCTGACGGATCCCATCGATCGCTTCAGCCTCGCGCTCTTCTGACACCAGCAGGTAATCGGGCGCGAGGCAGATCTGCCCGGCGTTCATCATCTTGCCCAGCGCGATGCGCTCGCCCGCACGCTTCAAATCGGTCCCGCTGCCCAGGATCGTCGGCGATTTGCCGCCCAGTTCAAGCGTGACCGGAACCAGGTTGTCGGCTGCGGCATGGAGCACGTGCTTGCCGATGCTGGTAGCCCCGGTGAACAGCAGGTGGTCGAACGCAAGCTTGCAGAACGCCTGCCCGACCTCGGGCCCACCGAGCACGACTGCGACCTCATCCTCGGCGAAAAACGCGGCAAAAGCTTCGGCCATCGCTTCTGAGGTGCGTTCGGTGAACTCGCTCGGCTTGATCATCGCGCGGTTGCCGGCGGCGAGCGCCTGAGCGAGCGGGCTGACGGTCAGGCCGACCGGGAAGTTCCACGGGCTGACGATCCCGACTACTCCTTTGGCTTCATAACGAACTTCCGCCTTCGCGCCGAGCAGACCCAGCGGGAATGGTACGCTGCGGCGTTCAGGCCGGGCCCAGCCCGCCAGGTGCTTGAGGCAGTATTTGGCGGCGGTCACCCCCGGTCCGATGTCGGAAAGCATGCTTTGCTGCACGCTGCGGTGCCCGAAATCTGCGCTCATCGCCTTGGCCAGTATGTCGCCGCGTTCGCGCGC
>JANMQW010000108.1:0-12809 GCA_031370725.1 Novosphingobium sp. | reverse complement strand
CGTCTCGTCGTCACCGGGGGCGAACCTCTGCTGCAATCCCCCGCCCTCGCCAAACTGCTCGCACTCCTCCCCGCGATGCACATCGAGATCGAGACCAACGGCACCGTCGCCCCGCTGCCCGCGCTCGATGCGCTGGTCCAGCAATACAACGTCAGCCCCAAGCTCGCCCATTCGGGCAACCCGGCGCACCTCGCGCTGATCCCCGAACGTCTTGCCGCCTTCGCCGCCGATCCGCGCGCGTTCTTCAAGTTCGTGGTCGCCAACCCCGGCGACATCGCCGAAGTCCTCTCGCTCGTCGCCACTTACGCCATCCCCCGCGAGCGTCTGTTCCTCATTCCCGAGGGCACCGACAGCGCCACCCTGCGAACGCGGGCGCGATGGCTGGCGGAGGTTTGCGCCGACGAAGGCCTGCGCCTGTCTGATCGCTTGCACATCCACCTCTACGGCGACACGCGCGGCACGTGAGCGATTTTGCCCCGATCGATGCCCCTGGACCACAGGCCGCCGAACCCGACGATCCGCGCCTGCGGGAACCCTCGGCCAAGGGCGATCTGACCAAGGGCCCAATCCTGCGCACACTGGTGGTGTTCGCGATCCCCGCGCTGATCACCAACATCGTCCAGACCGTCAACGGCTCGATCAACACCGTGTGGGTCGGGCGGCTGCTGGGCGAAAACGCGCTGGCGGCGACCGCCAACGCCAACATCATCATGTTCCTGACGTTCGGCACGGTGTTCGGGTTCGGGATGGCGACGACGGTGCTGGTCGGACAGAAGTTCGGCGCGCGCGACATTATGGGCGCTCGCCAGGCGTTCGGCGGCGGGGTTGGCTTCTGCACCGGGCTGGCGACGCTGATCGCCGCGGCGGGGTGGATTTTCGCGCCGCAACTGCTCCAGATCCTCTCGACCCCGCCCCCGGCGCGCCCGTTCGCGTTGTCGTATCTGCGGGTGATCTTCGTCTCGATGCCGTTCGGGGTGTTGGCGATGATGGTTTCGATGGGGCTGCGCGGGGCTGGCGATGCGACCACGCCGCTGCGCGCCACGATCCTGACAGTGGTGCTCGACGTGATCTTCAACCCGCTGCTGATCCTGGGGATCGGCCCGTTCCCGCAACTGGGGATCGCCGGTTCGGCGCTTTCGAGTGCGCTGGCCAGCGCGGTCGGATCGGCGGTGATGATCTGGCGGATCTATGCCAACGATCTGCCGCTGCGCCTGCGCGGGAGCGAGCTGCGCTTCCTCAAGCCCAACCGCGATGAATTGCGCTATCTGCTGACCAAGGGCTTTCCGATGGGCGCGCAGATCCTCGTCAGTGCGGCGGCGGGGGTCATCATGGTCGGGCTGGTCAACCGCGAAGGGGTGATGCCCGCGGCGGCCTATGGGACGTCGCTGCAACTGTGGAATTATATCCAGATGCCCGCGATCGCGATCGGCGCGGCGATCACCGCGATGGTCGCGCAGAACATCGGCGCAGGCCAGCACGATCGGGTGAGCAAGATCACCTGGGCAGGGATCGGCCTCAACACCGCGGTGACAGTGGTGGTCACCGCGCTGATCCTGCTGTTCGATCGCCCGGTGCTCGAACTGTTCCTGGGCAGCGAAAGCCCGGCAGTGCCGCTGGCGCGGCATATCCAGTTGGTGGTGACCTGGTCGTTCGTGCTGATCGGGGTAATGATGGTGCTGTTCGCGACTATGCGGGCGTACGGTGCGGTCTATGCCCCGCTGGTGATCATGTTCGTTGCGCTATATCCGGGGCGGATCGGGTTTTACACGCTGGCCTATCCGCACATCGGGCAGGAAGCGGTGTGGTGGTCGTTTCCGGTGGGATCGGTGATTTCGGCGGTCGGGACGGTGCTGTATTACGTTTACGGACCGTGGCGGAGCAAACTCCGCGGCAGGCCGACGGCTGCCGCGACCCAGTAGGACTCAGCCCGGCGTTGTCCCGTCGCGTTCGCGCAAGTCGTTGTGGATCGCAACCGCGGCGACTGCGGCCTGGCCCATCGCGACGCTGATCTGGTCGAGCCCGGAGACGAGATCGCCCGCGGCGTACAGCCCTTTAAGCCCCAGTTGCTGGTGCTCCCCGGTCAGCACGCAGCGCTGCTCGTCGGTGCGCAGGCCCAGCGCCTCGAGCAGCGCGACGTTGGGGTCCGAACCGAGCGCAGGATACAGCGTATCGACTTGCGCCACATCGCCCGCAGCGAAAGACAGCCGCACCCCCTCGCCCGAAAAGTCATAAGCGGCGACCGGGCGCGGATCCCAGCAAACCCCGTGATCGGCAAGGTCCTTGCGGTCCTTTTCATGAAGCTCGCACTCGATCAGCGTGAACAGCGTGACTTGGGGGGTGAAAGTACGCAAGAACAGCGCCTCGGCGACGCCATGGCTTTCCGCCCCGACCACGCCGATCCGCGCGCCGAATGCGGGGCCGCCTGCCTCCCACCCGTCGCACACCGGGCAATAGCGCAGCTTTCCGTCAGCCAGCGCGGCGCGGTGGACCGCTTGGTCCATCTCGGGGCGGCGGTTGTCGACCCCGGTGGCGAACAGCACGGTGCGCGCGGTGATCGCGATTCCTTCGCCTGCGAGCCCCCAGTCCGCACCGCAAGGAGTGACCTCGGCGACGTCGCCAACGCGAAGGTCAGCGCTGTATTGCGCCGCTTGGCGCCCCATCCGTTCAAGCAGGTCGGGTCCGGCGATACCTTCGGGAAACCCGGCATGGTTGTGACTGGTCGGGATCAGCGCGGCCCGGCTGCCGCCGCGGTCGAACAGCACCACCCGGCGCCGGAAGCGCGCGAGATAGATCGCCGCTGTCAGGCCAGCGGGGCCTCCGCCGATTATCGCGCAGTCGTAAATTTCGCTCATCACAGCTTGATCTTGAAGCCCTCGTGGCTGCGGGTCCACCCCAGATGCTCATAAAAACGATGCGCGGCGGCGCGCGACTTGTCGCTGGTCAGTTGGACCATCCGGCAACCCCTCTCGGTGCACTGCTGAACCGCCCAGTCGATCATCGCACCGCCGATCCCCTGTCCGCGCAACGCAGCGGCAACCCGCACCGCTTCGATCTGCCCGCGCCACGCGCCGCGAAAGGCGATGCCGGGGATGAAGGTCAGTTGCATCGTGCCGACAACAGCGCCGTCCTGCTCGGCAACGATCTGGCGTTGATCGGCACTGGCAGCGATGGAACGAAACGATTGCTCATAGGCAGGATCGAGCGGCAGCGAGGGGTCCTCGCGTTTCTCGCCCAGGGTGTCCTCGGAAAGCAGCGAGACGATTACCGGAAGATCGGCGAGGGTCGCGTCGCGGAAAGTTATGCCGGGCGTCACCGGGCTTGGCCTATCATAAACCCGCCACCGCCACCAGCAGTGCAAACTCAGGAGACCGCGGCTGCCATCGCTGATTCGTAAGGCGTTACCGCGCCAACCGCCCCGAATGCGCATTGCCGACCGCGCGCGGCGTTGACGTGTCGGTGCGCGGGTGTTCTAGCGCTGGCGCAGCACCGAGGGTGCGCGGGAGAGAAAAGCACGTGAACAAACCGGCAGAACCGATTCAAGATCACCCCGCCACCGGATGGCCCGCGATGGCGATGGACGAAGCCGAGGCCCTGCTTTGCGCCACCGATGCCCCGTTCGAAGTGGAGACGGTAACGATCCGCGGGCTTGCGACCCGCACCTGGAAAAACGCGATCCCCACGCTGGCCGAGCTGGTCGCGGCTGGGCGAGCATATGGCGACACCACTTTCCTGGTCTATGAGGACGAGCGGGTCAGCTATGATGCCTGGCATCGCGCAGTCGCGGCGCTGGCAGCGCATTTGCGCGACTGCGGCGTGGCCAAGGGCGATCGCGTCGCGCTGGCGATGCGCAACTTACCCGAATGGCCGGTAGCGTTCTTTGCGGTCACCGCGATCGGCGCGATCTGCGTGCCGCTCAACGCGTGGTGGACCGGGGCCGAACTTGCTTATGGGATCGCTAATTCGGGCGCCAAAGTGCTGATCTGCGACGACGAGCGACTGGCGCGGATCACCCCGCACCGCGCCGCGCTGACCAAACTCGAACAGATCCTGGTCAGCCGCTGCACTGCCGCGCCAGCCGATTGCACCTCGCTCGAAGCAGTTATCGGCTTGCCTTCCAGTTACGCCGACCTGCCCGATCGTGAGCTGCCCGAGACCGATCTGGCCCCCGATGACGACGGAACGATCTTCTACACCAGCGGCACCACCGGCAACCCCAAGGGCGCGCTGGGAACGCACCGCAACCTGCTGACCAACATCATGTCCTCGGCCTATCACGGCGCGCGCAGCTTTCTGCGTCGTGGCGAAACTCCGCCCGAGCCGACCCCCAAAGTGCTGCTCATAGTGATACCGCTATTCCATGTCACCGCGTGTTCGGCGATGCTGATGGGCGCGGTCGCAGGCGGGCATCGCCTGGTTTTCATGCACAAGTGGGATACGCCCAAAGCGTTCGCGATCATCGAGCGCGAGAAGGTCAACGTGACCGGCGGGGTGCCGACGATCGCCTGGCAACTGCTCGAGCATCCCGATCGCGGGCAGTACGATCTGACCAGCCTCGAATCGGTCAGCTACGGCGGCGCGCCCTCGGCTCCCGAGTTGGTCCGCAAGATCCGCGACGAATTTGGCGCGATGCCCGGCAACGGCTGGGGGATGACCGAAACGATGGCCACGGTCACCGGGATCACCGCAGAGGACTATCTCGCACGCCCGACCAGCGCAGGGCCCGCGGTGCCCGTCGCCGACCTCAAGATCATGGACGACGAAGGGGTAACCGAACGGCCAACCGGCAAAGTCGGCGAATTGTGGGCGCGCGGGCCGATGGTGGTCAAAGGCTATTGGAACAACCCCGACGCCACCTCCGCCACCTTCATCGACGGCTGGGTCCGCACCGGCGATCTCGCCCGGCTCGACGAGGATCGCTTCGTCTATATCGTAGACCGGGCCAAAGACATGCTGATCCGCGGCGGCGAGAACATCTATTCATCCGAGGTCGAGAACGCGCTTTACGATCATCCCGCGGTGACCGACGCGGCGGTGATCGGCATCCCCCACCGTACCCTGGGCGAAGAACCCGCCGCGGTGGTCCACCTTGCTCCTGGTTCCAGCGCTAGCGAAGCCGAATTGCAGAACTGGGTCCGCGAACGGATTGCGGCATTCAAGGTTCCGGTACGGATCGTGTTCATAGCCGAAACCCTGCCGCGCAACGCCAACGGCAAGATCCTCAAAAAGGAACTTGGCCCCCTGTTTGAGGACCCCGCATGACCCAACTGTTCGACCTGACCGGCAAAGTCGCAGTGATTACCGGCAGCTCGCGCGGGATCGGCCGCGCGATTGCCGAGGCGATGGCCGATCACGGCGCGCGCGTGGTGATTTCGAGCCGCAAGCAGGACGCGTGCGAGGCGGTCGCCGCCGCGATCAACGCAAAACACCCCGGCGCCGCCACCGCCATCGCGGCCAGCATCTCGTCCAAGGCCGCGCTGGAGGATCTGGTCGCGCAGACGCAAGCCAAAGTTGGCCCGATCGACGTGGTGGTCTGCAACGCCGCATCTAACCCCTATTACGGGCCGATGACCGGGATCAGCGACGACCAGTTCCGCAAGATTCTCGATAACAACGTGCTGTCCAATCACTGGCTGATCCAGCTGTGCCTGCCCGGCATGATCGAGCGCAAGGATGGCGCGATCGTGGTGATCAGCTCGATCGGCGGTTTGCGCGGTACAGCCACGCTGGGCGCTTATGCTATCTCCAAGGCAGCCGATCTGGCGCTGGTCCGCAACCTGGCTGTCGAGGTCGGCCATCACAACATCCGCGCCAACGCCATCGCGCCCGGTTTGATCCGCACCGATTTCGCCAAGACATTGTGGGACAACCCCGAGGCCACCCACCGTTTCAACACCGAACACCCTATGCGGCGGATCGGCGAACCGGTGGAGATCGCCGGCGCCGCGGTGTTCCTCGCCAGCCGCGCGGGCAGCTATGTCAATGGCCAGACGATCGTGGTCGACGGCGGATCGACGATATGAGCGGCGGAATGAACGCAGAGCGACTCGCGCGGATCGAACCGTTCTTGCAGGAACGCTATATCGGCCCGGGCAAGCTGCCGATGGCCGATATCCTGGTCGCCCGCGATGGCGAGCCGGTCTATCGCGCCACGCTGGGCAACGCCCGCGCCGATGGCACCACGTTGGGCAAGGATGCGATCTTCCGCATCGCCTCGATGACCAAGCCGGTCACCTCGATCGCGTTCATGCAATTGGTCGAGGAAGGCAGGATCGCACTCGACGATCCAGTGGCGCGGGTGATCCCCGAATTCGCCAACCTGGGCGTCTACAACGGCGGAGGCGGGGCGGCGCCGTTTGCGCCCGTTAAAACGTGCGCACCGATGCGGATGGTCGATCTGATGAGCCACATGGCCGGGTTAACCTATGGCTTCCAGAACCGCACGAGCATCGACGCCGCGTATCGCGACAAGCTGCCCGATGGGGGCCGTGGGATGGATGGGTTCGACTGGTTCGTGTCCGAACTCGCCAAACTGCCGCTGGAATTCGCCCCGGGAACGGCGTGGAACTATTCGGTCGCCACCGACGTGCTTGGCGTCGTGGTGTCGCGGCTCGCGGGCAAACCGCTGGGCGAGGTTTTCGCCGAGCGCATCTTCAGACCGCTGGGTATGCCCGACACCGGCTTCACCTTGCCCGAAGCCGACCGCGCGCGGCTGACCGACGCCTGGGCCTATAACCCCGGAAAGGCCCCGCGGCTGATCGAACTGGCAACCGAAAGCAAGCTGGCGCGCCCTGCGCGGTTCGAGGGTGGCGGCGGTGGGCTGATCTCGACCACCGCCGACTATGACCGGTTTTGCCGGATGCTGATCGGCAAGGGCGCGCTAGACGACGTGCGGATCGTCAGCCCCAAGACGCTCGACCTGATGACCCGCAACCAGCTGCCCGGCGGGGTCGATCTGACCCAGATGTCCCAATCGCTGTTCAGCGAGGCGGGCAACGCGGGAACCGGTTTCGGCCTCGGCTTTGCGATGACGCTGGACCCGGCGCGCACGCTGGTTCCGGGCAGCGCGGGCGAGTACTTCTGGGGCGGAATGTACTCGACCGCGTTCTTCATCGACCCGGTCGAGCGGCTGCACATGGTGTTCATGACCCAGCTGATGCCCTCATCGACCTATCCGATCCGCCGCTTGTTGAAGACGCTGATCTACAGCGCGATCGAAGACAGCTACGCCTGAGGAGAGAAATTATGTCTGAAGCCCTTCCCGGCGCCAAGAGCCACATCGAAGCGGCGCGCGCAAAGGCTGCCCAAATCGACGACATTCCCCCCGACACCGCGCTCAAATCCATCGCCCAGGTCGGCGTGCTGGGTGCGGGCACGATGGGCGGGGGGATTGCGATGAACTTCCTCACCGCGGGGATCCCGGTGACGATCGTCGAGACCGAGCAGGCCAATCTTGATCGCGGGGTGGAAACGATCCGCCGCAACTACGGCAATTCGGTCAAGCGAGGGAAGCTGAGCGAGGACGAAGCGGAACGAGCGATGGCGCTGCTCACCCCCAGCCTGGCGTTCGCCGATCTAGGCGCAGCCGATCTGGTGATCGAGGCGGTCTATGAAAACATGGACCTCAAGAAAGACATTTTTGCCAAACTCGACAAGGTTGCCAAGCCTGGCGCGATTCTGGCCAGCAACACCAGCTATCTCGACGTCGATGAGATTGCCGCAACCACCGCGCGCCCCGAATCGGTGCTGGGGATGCATTTCTTTTCACCTGCCAACGTGATGAAGCTGCTCGAAGTGGTGCGCGGGTCCAAGACCGGCGCGGCCGAACTTGCGACGGTGATGGCGTTGGCGCCCGGGATCGGCAAGATCGCGGTGGTATCGGGCGTGTGCCCCGGATTCATCGGCAACCGCATGCTCACCCCCCGCCAGCAGCAGGCGCAGGCGCTGCTGATGGAAGGCGCGGCCTATAACGAGATCGACGATGTGCTGCTCGAGTTCGGGTTTCCGATGGGACCGTTCCAGATGGGCGACTTGGCGGGCAACGACGTCGGCTGGCACCGCGACCCGTCGCGCGTGGAGAACCTGCGTGAGGCGCTTTGCGCGGTCGGACGGTTTGGCCAGAAGGCGGGCAAAGGCTGGTACGACTACGACGAGAGCCGCCAGCGCACGCCTTCAGACGAAGTGCGCAGCATCATCGCCGATTTCGCCGCCAAGCAAGGCAAGCCGCCGCGCCCGGTTTCAAAGGACGAAATCCGCGAGCGACTGCTCTATCCAATGATCAACGAGGGCGCCAAGATCCTCGACGAAGGCATGGCCCAGCGCCCCGGCGACATCGATACGGTATGGCTCAACGGCTATGGCTGGCCGGCATGGACCGGCGGGCCGATGTACTGGGCCGAGCACGAGGGCCTTGCGAAGATCGTTGCCGGACTGGAGCGGTACGGGCTGGAAGTATCGCCTTATCTGCGGGGGAAGGCGAAAGGAGGGGGAGGTTTCGCCTGAACTGATTACGCAAGGCAAACGTGCCCGTTCAGGCTGCGAGCTGCACCGCGCGCAAGGCTTCATCGAGCTGATCGAGAGTGAAAGGCTTGGTCAGCAGCGGCGCGACCGGAATGTCGCCGCTTAGCGGCAGCGAGCGGTGCCCGGTGAGATAAACGAACGGGATGCCATCGGCGCTCAGGCGTCTGGCCACCGGAGCCGAAGTGGCATCGTCTCCCAGGGTAAAATCGAGCAGCGCAAACTCCAGCGAAACCGCATCGATCGTAGCCAGCGCCTGATCGATCGTCGCCGCCGACCCCACGACTTCGTGGCCGAGTTCTGCCAGGCTCTCTTCCAACAGCATCGCGAGCAAGGGCTCGTCTTCTACGACCAGTATTCTCATTCTTACATCCCTTGGCCGGTCCCGTCCGGCCGGTAGCGCTTCATCCCCGCAACTTTCCCCCGAAAACGGCGCCGCCATCATGCATCCTGATACTGACAGAAACATGACAATCGTGCAATCCGCCGGGGAACCAGCTTGGCCCCACGCCGATTGAGTTCGGCAAATGGGCTCGAAACGGCGAAAGAACTGATGAGCGAAGCCCGGATCGGCGTAAGCGGCAAGACCAAGGCAATGACCCTGGTAGGAGTCGCGGCATTGCATGTCGTGCTTATTGCCGTGCTGATCAGCGCTCTCGGGGTCGAGGTGGTAGTTCAGACGGTCAAGTCGATAGCCGCGTTCAATGTTCCTGCACCGCCTCCGCCTGTGCCGCCTAAGCCCACCCCACAAGCAACCCAGCCGCAAGGTGCTGCCGCCCCGCCTGCGCCCAAGGCGACGCCCCGGCCACGGCCTTCGCCCCGTCCGCGGATCGTTGTCGTGCCCAAGCCGGCGCCAACCGTCGAATCGACGGGGACCGCGGCGAAGTCGGGTGCGAGCGCGGCGGGCGTAGGTAGCGGCGGCGGCGGATTGGGAAGCGGAACCGGCAGTGGAGGACGTGGCAACGGAGCGGGCGGGCGCACGATCGAGCGCGCCGAGAAAGTTGCGGGTGAGCTACGCACCAGGGATTTCCCGCGCTCGGGCGCGGGTGACCGCGACGGGCGGTTCATCGTGGTACGCTATTTGGTGGGAACCGACGGGCGCGTCAAAAATTGTCGGGTGGTGCAATCGAGCGGCAGCGCCGAGGCGGACGCAATCACCTGCAAGCTGGTCGAAAAACGGTTCCGCTATCGTCCCGCGCAAGATGCAGCTGGAAACCCGGTCGAGGACGAAACCGGGTGGAAGCAGTGGTGGTGGCGCCCGGCCTGAATGCGGCAGTCGCTAACAATCGCTCGTAGTGAGTGGAAATGGGCCGAAACCCTCACCGATCATGCGCTTAGGCGATTAGAATTTGCGACGAATGGTGGACACTAACCCTGCATTATGTTGCACTGCAACGAAACCGAATCGCGCCAAATGCGTTCATGGGAGAGACAGTAACCAGTTGAAGCCGGGACGAATGAGCATGACGTTCGAAATGCCGATTGATCGAAGCCAGAGCGAGCCGGCCTCTGCCGAAATTCTTAACTTCTCCAACCGCGGTGGAGCCCCGCTGCGTTTGGCGTTGATCGGCGGATTCGCTCCGCGCAAATGCGGCATCGCAACCTTCACCACCGATCTTTACGAACAGCTCGCGGCGCATCAGCCGCGCATCTCCACCGACGTGTGGGCGATCGAGGAACGTGACGGCGTCCCGGCCGACGCGCGAGTTTGCGGACGGATCACCAGTGACAGCGCTGATGAATACCGCAGTGCCGCGCAGGCGATCAACCGGGGCGGATACGACGCGGTCTGGCTTCAGCACGAATACGGCATCTTCGGCGGCGAGTGTGGCGAGATGGTCTTTGACCTGGCCGAGCGGATCGCCGCGCCGCTGATCGTCACGCTTCACACCGTCCTGACCCACCCCTCGGAAAAACAGCGCGCGGTGATCGAGAAGCTGGTCAAGCTGGCGTCGCAGGTCATGGTGATGTCGCAGCACTCGCGCGGCTTGCTGATCGATAATTATGGCGCCGATCCCGTGCGGGTCACGGTGATCGCACACGGCGCGCCCGATCGCCCATTCGGCCGGCAGGAGCAGTTCAAGGCCAAGCTCGGTCTCGCCGGACAGGTGGTACTGATGACGTTCGGCCTGCTCGGCCCGGGCAAGGGCATCGAGACGATGATTGCCGCCATGCCAGGAATCGTGGCGAAGCATCCCCAAGCGATTTACCGGATCGTCGGCGCGACCCATCCCAACCTGATTGCCGCGCAAGGCGAAGATTATCGCGATCGCCTGGCCGCGCTCGCCGCTCAGTTGGGGGTCGAGGCAAACGTCGTGTTCGACAACCGCTTCCTCGACACCGACGAACTCCTCGACCAGCTCGAGGCCTGCGATATCTACGTCACTCCCTACCTCAATCTCCAGCAATCGACATCGGGCACGCTGAGCTATGCGGTGGCGCTTGGCAAAGCTGTCATTGCCACACCGTATGTCCACGCTCGCGAGTTGCTGAGCGATGGTGCCGGGGTCCTCGTCGAACCGGGTTCATCCAGCGCGCTGACTGC
Organism: Novosphingobium sp.; assembly: GCA_031370725.1. GTDB lineage: Bacteria > Pseudomonadota > Alphaproteobacteria > Sphingomonadales > Sphingomonadaceae > Novosphingobium. Next base: position 1,750 of record JANMQW010000108.1, on the reverse strand, counting down.
CGCGGTGCTCGATCTGCTCAATCGTCCCGGCGCGCTTCAGTCTGCCCAGCGCGCGGCTTGGGATCGCGGTCGCGCAACGATCTGGCCGTGCTTTGCGGGGGCTTGCGCGAAGCTGGTCTCGAGCGTGGTGGCTCCGCGTGCCGCGCCGGTTCCGGCGGGCGATGTCATCCCCTCGTTCGCCGCGATCCGGGCAATGACCGACGGCACCGGGATGCTCCAGCATGCAATCGGAATCATCCCCGACCGCCGCCACGGCTATTGCATCGATGACAACGCCCGCGCGTTGTTGCTGATGCTGCGCGCTTCGGCACTCCCGGTGGATGAACGCCAGCAGTATGCCTCAACTTATGCCGCGTTCATCCAGCACGCCTGGAACGACGATCGCCGCGCGTTCCGCAACTTCATGGCGTTCGATCGCGCATGGTGCGAGGAAGTCGGCTCTGAGGACAGCAATGGGCGCACAGTGTGGGTGCTGGGCGAAACCATCGCGCGCGGCTTCGACGCGGGCCTGCGCGATTGGGGCAAACACCTGTTCGACTACGCGATCGACGCGATGGGCCAAATCGAATCGCCCCGTGCGGTGGCGTTCGCGATGCTTGGAGCCAGTGCCGCGCTGCGCTCGGGGCTCGATCATGCCAAGGCTCTCGCGCTGCTCGAGCGTGGCGGCGACTTCCTGCACCGCCTGCTCGATGCCGCGCGCCGCCCCGATTGGGCGTGGTTCGAAACCGTGCTGGGATATGACAACGCGCGGTTGCCGCAGGCCTTGCTCGAAGCGGCGCTGCTGCTCGATCGTCCGCAGTGGCGCGAAGCGGCGCTCGAGAGCTTGGCGTGGATCGCTGAACAGCAGCGCGCCGCGTCGGGCCATTTTCGCCCGGTGGGCAGCGAAGGGTTCGGGCGCGAGTTCACGATGTTGCCGTTCGATCAGCAGCCGCTCGAAGCCTGGGCGGCGATTGATGCCGCAGCCTGCGCTTATGCGGCTACCGGCGAAGCACGCTGGCTCGATCACGCGGCGGTTGCGTATCGCTGGTTCTTCGGCGGCAACGATCGCGGGGTCGTGCTTGCCGATGTCGTCAGCGGACGCTGTAGCGACGGCGTGACCCCGCATGGTGCGAACGTCAATTGCGGAGCCGAATCCATTCTGGCATTCCAGCTGGCGAGCCATGCGATGGCCGCCTTGGGGGCCGCCGTTGGGGTTGCCCCGAGCCGGGCCGCCGGAAGCACGGAACCGGGGGATCGACTTGGACGCTCTGCACACACGCTCGGAGACGCCGCTGCTTATCCTTGAGGAACGGCTCCACGCCGATCCCTCGCGGGTGGTGCTGCGCCCGTTCCATCTCGGCTGGCAGGCAACGAACGCCGACGGATCGCGCGCGCGCAAGCTGGTCGACGATATCGCGGGGCTGGACGAAGCCGAGGTGGACGAAGAATATGCCAAGGTGCTGCACGACTTTTCGGGGCGCCATTGGCAAACCGAACAGATGTTCCAGGATCGCTACGACGAGGTCGAGCAGTCTCTGGGACTCGATGGGTCGGCCTATTCGCACCAGCGCAAGCGGCTGATTGGCGCCTATTTCTGCCACGAATACACGTATGCCGCCGCCGCCCTGATGAACCCGTCGATCGTGCCCCACCCCGACCAGTCGGGAATGAGCGGCGACGCCTGCCGCTTTATCATGAGCCTTCGCGCAGTGGGCGAGGGCCACATCAGCTCGGTCTCGTTCCGCGAAGGGATCGCGCACGACGACGGGCG
>JANMQW010000105.1:0-16109 GCA_031370725.1 Novosphingobium sp. | reverse complement strand
GCCTTGACTAGCGGATCGGCAAGCAGCGCGGCGTGGGCGGTGTTGGCCTCGGCCTCGGCGCGTTCGCGCAAGCTGGGCTGGGCATCGCCCACGCTGCGCTCGACGCTCCAGCGTTCGCGGGTCAATTCTTCAAGCGCCTTGCGGATATCGGGCGCGGGGTCCTCGGCCTTGTATTCGTCGTCGATCTGGAAGCGCAGCATCCCTTCGCGGACTTCGACCGGACGGATCCAGTTGCGCATCACCCCGCCGACCAGCGGCCGCGCGGTTTCGACGCGTCCGACCAGCACCGCCCAATCGAGGGCCGCGACGGGTTCGGCCTGAACCGATCGTGCCTCATCGACGGACGGAGCGGCAACAGGCCCTCGCGCGGCCAACTCATCCAGCTTTTTTAACAACTGCCCCGGATCGGGCAGGTCGGCGGCGTGGAGCACGCGCAGCAGCGCCATTTGCGTGGCGGCAAGCGGATCGGGCGCGCTGCGGACTTCGTCGTGGCCTTTGAGCAGCAGTTGCCACAGGCGGTGAAGCTGGCCCGCGGAAAGCTGCTCGGCCCAGCCCTCCAGTTCGGCGCGTTCCTCGGCCGTCGCGCCGTGCGCCCCGCTTTGGCCAAGCTGAGCGACGGTGATCCGGTGGACGAGGTCCATCTGCGCGCGCATCAGCGCGAGCGGCTCGATCCCCAGCGCATATTGGTGCGCGACCAGATCGAGCAGCACCTTGCCCTCGCCCGCCAGGATCGTCGCCAGCAGGCGGCGCTGGACGGTCTTGTCGGCCAGCCCGAGCATCTCGCGGACCTTATCGGCAGTGACGACGGCCTCACCCTCAAGATCGGCGTGGGCAATCGCCTGATCGAGGATCGACAGGCCATCGCGCACCGATCCCTCGGCCGCTCCGGCAATCATCGCCAGCGCCTCGTCATCGAACTTTACTGCCTCGGCCGCGCATATCTTCCCGAAATGCTCGGCCAGCATCGGGGTCGTGATGCGCCGCAGATCGAACCGCTGGCAGCGGCTGAGCACTGTAATCGGCAGCTTTTCGACTTCGGTGGTCGCGAACAGGAACTTGACGTGTGCGGGGGGCTCTTCGAGTGTCTTGAGCAGCGCGTTGAACGCGGGCTTCGACATCATGTGGACTTCGTCGATGATATAGATCTTATAGCGCGCGGTGACCGCAGCATAGCGCACCGCATCGGTCATCGCGCGGACGTCGTCGATCCCATTGTGCGAGGCGGCGTCCATCTCGATCACGTCGATGTGGCGGCCCTCGGCGATCGCGCGGCACGCTTCGCACACCCCGCATGGATCGATTGTCGGCCCGCCATGGCCGTCGCTGCCGATGCAGTTGAGCGCCTTGGCGATCAGCCGAGCGGTGCTGGTCTTGCCCACCCCGCGCACCCCCGTCATCAGGAACGCATGCGCCAGCCGGTCACGCCGGATCGCGTTGCCCAGCGTGCGGACCATCGGTTCCTGGCCGATCAGCTCGGAAAAAGTCTGCGGGCGATACTTGCGCGCGAGCACGCGATACGGCTGTTGGCTCTGCGGCTGCGCTGGCACATCGAGTCCCAGGCCGGGCATTTCGGCCTCGTCCGCAGGTTCGTTGTCAAAGATGTCGGGGGAATCTCCCATGGTGTCCAAACGTAGGGACAACCGGGCCGATTGTCAGGTGATGTTTGCGGACTGACGTCCGTGTTCGGCAGCGGCCCGTTCCCCACCCGGCACCCGACAATAGTACCCTATGGGTGGCCGGATGGGGGAGCGGGCCGGTGCCGTAGGAAGGGCCGCATGGCCGGTCCGCACTACAAGAAGGAGCCGGGCGACCCGCCGCAAACCGTTGTGGCTGCTTCCTTCCGGATCTGACCAGGTTGGCGGCCGCAAGCGTCCGCCCGACTCCCAAGTTGGCATATGGCTGACCGGGACTGGATTTTCAATCGCAGAAAGAGCCCATCCCTACGCCTCCCGCAAGCGGGAGGGGAGCAAGACTTAGCGAGCCGTAGGCGAGGTTAGTCGCAGCGGGGTGGACCGGTAGTTCAGCGGAAATTATCCGCGTAGGCCTGGATCTTCAGCTTGCGCGGCGGGGTGGCAAACACTCGAGCCGAAATCCCGTGTTTCGAGGCGTATCCCTCAGCCTCAGCCGCGCTCATGAAGCTGAGGAGCACCTGCTGGTTCATATCGCCGCTGCCCGCCCAGCCCATCAGCGGATCGGGTTTCTTGGCCTCGGCGGGGACGAATTCGAGAACCCAGCCGTCGCTCCGCGCGCGGCCCGACTGCATGGCGTTCTTGGGCGGCTGATAGATCCGTGCGGGCATGGCCGCTCCCTTAATTCACTTTTCGCCCGCCGAGAAGGCGTTCTTGGTCTTGAGGCTGGGCTTTTCCGCCCACGGCTCGTCAGGCCAGCGATGGCGCGGGTAGCGGCCCTTCATGTCCCTGACGACATCGCGCCAGCTGCCGCGCCAGAAACCGGGCAGATCGGCGGTGGTCTGGATCGGACGGCCTCCGGGTGAAGTCAGGCTCAGCAGCAGCGGCTGAGGGGGCTCCCCGATGACGGGACTCGAGTCGAGCCCGAACAGCGCCTGGACGCGCTACTCGACCGTCGGACCAGCGGGCGCGGCATAATCAATGGCGTGCGTGGTCCCGGCGGGCGAGACGAATTCTCGCGGGGCGAGCCAGTCGAGCCGCTGGCGTTGGTCCCATGACAGCAGGGCGAGCAAGGCGTCGGCGATCTGACCGCGATCAAGATTCAGATCGCGGCGGCCTGCCAGGAGCGGCGCAAGCCAGGTGGCGGCGGTGTTCGCCAGTGCCTCGGGCGCAAGCGAACCGAGCCCGGCATGGCGCGCGCGAGCCAGCAACGTCGAGGGCAACAGCGCGGCAAGATCGCGCGTTGCTTGCTCGACCAGCAGCGCCGCAACCGCGTCGGCATCGGGTGCCGGGTCGGGCGCGCTGGCGAGGACTATCGCGCCGATTCGACGTTCGAGCCGCGCTTCCGCCCGCGCCTCGCCAGCGTTCCAGCGCACCGTCTGGCGACGCTCGATCCGCTCGCCCAGCCAGCGTTCGATATCGCCGAGGTCGAGCGCCGCCGCCGCCATGATCCGCGCGCCTTTGGCCTCGCCTTGTGCGTCGCCGATCGCCAGCCACTCGGCCCGCGCCAGCGGTGAGGCGGGATCGAGACGGAACCCGCGACCCGAGGCGGACAACCACTCCTCGCCCGATGGCGAACGGCGGCGCGCGAGGTTTCCGGGGTAGGCGGTGGCGAGCAGGATGCCGCTGGGTGGTTGCGCTGGTCCTTCGACAGGCTCAGGACGACCGGGCTTTGTTTGTGCGGGTGTGTGGGAAGTCTGCGCAGGCTGAGCGGTCTTTTGAACGTCATTGCCCAAAGCCCGCTCAGACTGAGCCTGTCGAAGCCCCCCCGCCAACTTCGCCCATCTCCCGGCCAACTCGCGCGAGGCCTTGGCGCGCGGCGAGCGATCCCCGCGCCAGCGCACCAGCCGCGCTTCGATATCCTCACCGCGGCCGCCCAGCCCGCGCTCCTGCAACAGCAGCGCCAGTTCCGCTGCATCGCCCTGCGCGCCATGTTGCGCCGTCCACAATAGCATGTGCGCGAGTGGCGGGTCCATTGGAAGCCTGGCGAGCAGCCAGCCGTGCGCGGTGATCCGCCCTTCCCCATCGAGCGCCGCAATCACGCGCAGCCGCTCCTGCGCCGCGGCATAGGCGGCGGGCGGTGGCGGATCGAGCCAAGCCAGCACCGCCGGATCGCCAGCACCCCACTGCGCGAGAGCGAGCGCCAGCGGGGCGAGGTCAGCGAGCGCAATCTCAGGTGGATCAAACGCCGCGCGCCCGGGATGCGCGGCCTCGGCCCACAATCGATAGGCAACGCCCGGCCCTTGCCGTGCCGCGCGCCCGGCGCGTTGATCGGCCGAGGCGCGGCTCGATGGCCTCGTCGCCAGCCGGGTATGCCCCGCCGCAACATTGAATTCGGCACGCCGGGTCAGCCCCGAATCGACCACCACGCTGACTCCCTCGAGCGTCAGGCTCGTTTCGGCGATATTGGTCGCCAGCACGATCCGGCGAACTTCATGACGGCAGATCGCGGAGCGCTGGACGGCGGGATTTACCTGGCCGTGGAGCGGCAGGATCAGTGCATCGGGCAGGCGCACCGCCAGCCGCTCGGCAGTCCGCTCGATCTCGCGCACGCCGGGCAGGAAGGCGAGGATATCGCCGGTCTCCCCGCGCCAGGCCTGCACCACCGCATCCGCCATCGCATCCTCGATTCGAGCCTCGGGCCGCGCGCCGAGCCAGTGCAAAGCCAGCGGATGCGCCCGGCTTTCGCTTTCGATCAGCGGCGCGTTACTCATCAGCCCGGCAAAACGCGCGCCATCAATCGTCGCCGACATCACCAGCAGCCGCAAATCGGGGCGCAACACCGCTTGGCTTTCGATTGCCAGCGCAAGCCCCAGATCGCTGTCGAGATGGCGTTCGTGCGCCTCGTCAAACAGCACCGCAGACACTCCGCTCAGTTCGGGATCGCCGACGATGGTCGACACGAAAATCGCCTCGGTCATGACCAGAATGCGGGTGCGGGCCGTGCGCTTGCTGTCGAGCCGGGTCAGATACCCGACCGTCTCGCCCGCGCTTTCGCCCAGCAGCTCGGCCATCCGCTCCGCCGCTGCGCGCGCGGCGACGCGGCGCGGGCTAAGCAAGATGATCGTGCCGCTGCACCACAGCTCGCCCAGCAATGCGGGCGCCACTGCGGTGGTCTTGCCTGCACCCGGCGGGGCGATAAGGACGGCTGACGGGTGCTCCCGCAGTGCGGCGAGAAGGTCCGGGAGCACGGCGTGGATCGGGAGTTGGGCGAAAGTCATCGCGCGTGGTTGGCCTTCGGCCGCCTTCGGCTCGACAAGCTCAGCATGATCGGGTGTTGTGCAAAAACCATTTTAAGGCCCGCTCATCCTGAGCTTGTCGAAGGATCCTGCGTAACCCCGTCGTCAATACCGCCGCGCCACCGCAAACTCCGCCGCCTCGATCATCGCCGCACGGGCCGCACTGGCCGGAAAACCCGCGATCGCGTCGATCGCGCGGTGGGCGAAGTGGCGGGCGCGGTCGCGGGTGGCGGCGACCGTGTCGTGGCGGCGGATCAAGGCAATCGCGTGAGCGAGATCGTCGTCCGAGATGCGGTGCCCTGAAATCGCCTCGCGCCAGAACTTGCGTTCCATTTCATCGCCGCGAGCATGGGCGAGGATTACCGGAAGCGTCATCTTGCCCTCGCGGAAATCGTCGCCGCGGACTTTGCCCATCGTATCGGCGTCGGAATCGTAATCGATCGCGTCATCGACGAGCTGGAACGCGATTCCCAGGTTGCGGCCATAATCGTCGAGCGCGGTCTCGTCGGCCTCGGGCCGTTCGGCCACCACCGCGGCAATGCGGCAAGCGGCGGCGAACAGCGCGGCGGTCTTGGCGCCGATGATGTCGAGATACCGCTCCTCGCTGGTCGCAATCTGGCGTTGGGCGGTGAGCTGGTCAACCTCGCCTTCGGCGATCACCGCGCTGGCATGGCTGAGGATTTTCAGCACCTTGAGACTGCCGTCTTCGACCATCAGCTCGAATGCGCGGCTGAACAGGAAGTCGCCGACCAGCACCGTTGCCGGATTGCCGAAGATGATGTTCGCCGCGGCCTTGCCCCGGCGAAGCTCCGAGCCATCGACCACATCGTCGTGGAGCAGCGTGGCGGTGTGGATGAACTCGACCGTGGCGGCGAGCTTGTAGTGACGGGTGCCCGCGTAATCGAGCAGCGCCGCACTGGCGAGCGTCAGCATTGGTCGCAGCCGCTTGCCTCCGCCCGCGATCAGATGCCCGGCGAGCGCGGGGATCAGCGGAATGCGGCTCTGCATCCGATCGAGGATCACCGCATTGACGCTGTTCATGCCCCCGGCGACAAGCGCCATCAGCGGATCGAGCGATGGATTGCGGGCCGGGGCGAAAGGAAGGATCGTCGCGCTCATCGCAAGCAGCCCTTGCCTACCCGGGGTTTCCTTTCAAGGACATTATCGTGCTTGGAAGCGGCAACATGGCCAAGCGCGTGACGTTCTGATAGCCGCGGTTGCGATGGACGACCCAACCCAACCGCTCGCAGATTCCGTGCTCACCGGTTTCCGTCGCAGCATCGACAACTTCGATGCCGCGCTGGTCCACATCCTCGCCGAACGCTTTCGTACCACCCAGGCGGTCGGCCGCTACAAGGCCGAAAACGCGCTCCCCCCGTCAGACCCCGGTCGCGAGGAACGCCAGATCGCGCGCCTGCGCAAGCTGGCCGAGGAAGCCGACCTCGACCCCGAGTTCACCGAAAAGTTCCTGCGTTTCATCATCGACGAGGTGATCCGGCATCATCGCAACGCGCGCGAAGGTTAGGAATTAGCCAGCCCGCGGCAGCCGCAGCTTGACCAGCAAGCCGCCCAGATCCTCGCTCTCGTCCAGCTCAACCGACCCACCGTAAATTTCGGCGACATCGCGCACGATCGCCAGGCCCAGCCCGGTGCCGGGCTTGCCCGTATCCAGCCGCGCGCCGCGGTCGAAAATGCGCAGGCGTTCTTCCTCGGGTATGCCAACGCCGTCGTCTTCGACCCAGATTTCGCAAAAACGGCGATCATCGGTCTGATTGCAGACGGTTACGAACACGCTTCCCCCGCCGTACTTTGCGCTGTTCTCGATCAGGTTACCGAGAATTTCATCGAGGTCCTGGCGTTCGATGCTGACCGCGGCGAAGCGATCACCGTCGAGATCTAGCCGGACCTTTTCATAAAGCCGGGCGACCGAGCGCACCACCGCCTCGGCGCTTTCCCACACCACCGCGCGGCTGTGGCCGACCGCGCGCCGCCCCACCGCGCGAGCGCGGGCGAGGTGGTGGTCGACCTGACGCCGCATCACCGCCGCCTCGCGGATCGTGGTATCGGCGAGATCGGGGGCTTTGGCGGTCGCGGCGTTCATGATCACCGTCAGCGGGGTCTTGAGCGCATGGGCAAGGTTGCCGGCGTGGGTCCGCGCTTCCTCGGCCTGGCGCTCGACGTGCGCCAGCAGCCCGTTCAATTCCTCGACCATCGGCTGGACTTCGAGCGGGAGCGGCTCGGTCACCCGGTTTGCGCCGCCCGAGCGCATATCGGCAATCGCCCGGCGTACCCGGCGCAACGGGCCAAGCCCGTACCAGGTCTGCAAGGTCGCCATGCCCATCAGCCCCAGCCCGAGCACCACAAAGCTCCACACCACGATCGAGCGGATCCGGTTGATCTGGGCGTCCATCTCTTCGCGCGCCGCGGCGACGGTGAACCACCACTTCGTCTGGCTGCCGGGCAGGATGATCGAGCGTTCGATGATCCGCAGTTTCTCGCCGTTGAACTGCGCCGAATCGTAGATGTGCGGATGGCTGTCGAAGTGATCGAGACGGATTGCCAAGCTGCGATCCCACAGCGAGCGCGAGGGGAAATCGTCGTGTCCTCTGCCACTGATCTGCCAATAGAGTCCGCTGTTCGGCTCGAGAAACCGCTGGTCGCCCAGTGGGCGGTTGAAGAACACCTCCCCATCGGGGCCGATCTCCGCCGAGGCGACCATTGCGGTGAGCATGTAGCCGAGCTGTTCGTCGAAATTGCGCGTGACGAGCCCGGTCAGGGTGCGGTCGAGCAAAAGGCCGCCGCCGAGCAGCAGCACGCTGATCCACGCAGCGGCGGTGAGGATCATCCGCTTCTGAAGCGAGCCGGTGTTGGCTGGGGGCGCCGCATCCAAGCGCGCACCTTCCGCTTGCGCCGAGCTTGTCGATGGACGGCTATTTTCTCGCGGGCCTGACGCCAGGTCCGCGGTGAAGGACGGTCGTTGGCCTGCGGCCGCCTTCGGCTCGACAAGCTCAGGACGAACGGGAATAGCGATGGTTCGGGTCTCCCCTAGCCCCGCCCGGGGCCCTCAGGATCATCGAGGCTATAGCCCAGCCCGCGGATCGTGGTGATAACCTCGGCGCCCAGCTTCTTGCGAATGCGCGTGACGAACACCTCGATAGTATTGGAATCGCGATCGAAATCCTGGTCGTAGATATGCTCGATCAGTTCGGTCCGGCTGACCACCTTGCCCTTGTGGTGAAGCAGATAAGACAGCAGCTTGTATTCCTGCGCGGTCAACTTGACCGGCTCGCCGTCAAGCGTGACCCGGCCCGAGCGGGTATCCAGCCGCACGTCGCCAGCGGTCAGTTCGGACGAGGAATTGCCCGAAGCGCGGCGGATCAGCGCGCGCAGCCGGGCGATCAGTTCCTCGGTCTGGAACGGCTTGGCGAGATAGTCGTCGGCCCCGGCGTCGAGCCCGGCCACCTTGTCAGACCACGAATCGCGCGCGGTCAGCACCAGCACGGGAAAGCGTCGGCCTTCCTTGCGCCACATACCAAGAACGGTCAGCCCATCGATTTCGGGCAAGCCCAGATCGAGCACGACCGCATCATAGTCTTCGCTCGAGCCCATGTAGTGGCCGTCTTCGCCATCGACCGACAGATCGACCGCATAGCCGTTCTGTTCGAGCGTGGACTTGAGCTGCTTGCCGAGCGTGGGCTCGTCTTCGACGATCAGGATACGCATCCGAATTCCCCTGCAACGCTAGCCCCCGATGGGCGGGGTGCGCTCACTATAACGCGGCAAATGGGGTTTTGGGCCAATCCGGTCAAGCGCGGGGCCAACAATCCTGCAATCAACGCTGGTTGAGCACCAGTCCGCTGCGCGCATCGACATCGACAAACACCACGCGGCCGTCGCGGATGAACTTCAGCCGATAGGCCATCGCCGCCGGATCGTATTCGGGTCCGAGATATTGCATCCCCGGCATCGAGGGCAGCACCCGGCGCTCGATGTCACGCAAGCTGCTGACCTTGCCCTCGCGCATATCTTTGCGCACCTCGCCCTGCGCATCGCGGCGCGGCGCGGCCTGAGCCGCAACCGGAAGTGCGGTAAGCGGCACCGCGACGGCAAGCGCGGCGAGAAGGAGGCGGGAGAGCCGGGTCATCATGCGCCTGTGCCTAGAACCGGCGCATTGAACAACCCGTGAATGCCGACCAGCCTTGCGGTTCAGCCTAGCGCGTCATTTCGTATTTGGCGGTGAGCTGCACCGCGATTCCGACCCGTCCTGGCTCGATTGGGGTCAACTTCTGCCCAGTCACCACAATAGCGGACACCGGCCGTGCCACGTCGAATGCTATTGGATTACCCTGCTGCACGGTTTCTTCCACCGCGAGCAATCGGACACTACTGAAACCGGCCATCTTCGCGTAGTCGCGCGCCTGCAAGTCGGCGGTTTTGAATGCTGCCTCACGCGCCTGGGCGCGCTGAGGCTTGTCGTTTTTGCGACTGAAATAGGGCCCGTTGAGGTTGTTCGCCCCCGACGCGACCAGCGCGTCGAGCGTCGGCCCGATCTTGGCGATGTCACGCAGGGTCACGCTGACCTGATTGGTCACGTCATAGCCCTGGAAAACCGGCGGGGTATTGTTGTTGTTATATTGGAACGCGGCGTTGAGGCTGACCCCCGAGGTCTGGATATCCTCGTGCGCTATACCCAGGGCTTTGAGCCGCGAAATCACCGCGTCCATCTGCGTCGCGTTATCGCGCATCGCCTGCACTGCGGTTCGCGCCCGGGTGGTGACACCGGCCCCAACATTGGCCTGGTCGGGTTCCGACTGGACCGTTTCGCTCGCAGTAATCTCGACTACCGGGCCTTGCACCGCGATATCGACATTAGCGGCAAGCGCTGGGGTTGACGCCAAAGCGACGGCGGCTGCGAGCATATGACGTTTCATGGGATCTTCCTTTGCAATTGCGCGATCTATAGGCCCAGGCAGCCTGTTCGATCGCTGAACGGCGCTGCCCCGCTGGACGTTCCCGCTTGGTCCCGCTAACCGCCCCAGCCCTATGGCCGCCGCACCGATCCTCTCCTGGGAAGGTCTCTCGCTCCAGCAGGGCGGGCGCTGGCTGTTCCGCGACCTCGATCTGCACATCGGCCCGCGTGATCGGCTGGCGCTGATCGGGCGCAACGGCGCGGGCAAGACCACGCTGCTGCGACTGATCGCCAGCCAGATCGAGCCCGACCGCGGCAAACGCTCGATCCAGCCGGGGACGCGAGTGGTACTGCTCGAACAGGACCCCGACTTCGCCGGGTACGCCACGCTGATGGATTTCGCGCTTGCAGGGGCCGACGCGCCGCAGCGCCACCAGATCGAAGCCATCGCGGGCCAGCTCGGCATCGCCATGGATCGTCCTGCTGAGACCGCCAGCGGGGGCGAGCGGCGCCGCGCCGCGCTTGCGCGGGTGCTGGCGATGGACCCCGACGTGCTGCTGCTCGACGAGCCGACCAACCATCTCGATCTCGCCGCGATCGACTGGCTCGAAAGCTGGCTGCAACGCTATACCGGCGCGTTCGTGACGATCAGTCACGACCGCACCTTCCTGACCCGCCTGACCCGCTCGACCATCTGGCTCGATCGCACCGCACTGCGTCGCAAGGATATCGGGTTTGGCGGGTACGAGGCATGGGAAGAGCAGGTCTATGCCGAAGAGGCGCGCAACGTCGACCGGCTCGACGCCAAGCTTAAGCTGGAGGCGCACTGGCTCGAACGCGGGGTCACCGCGCGGCGCAAGCGCAACCAGGGTCGGCTGGAAAAGTTGTGGGAAATGCGCGCCACCCGCGCCGCAATGCTCGCCCCGCAAGGCGCGGCCAAGCTCCAGCTGAGCAGCGACGAGGTGCGGACCAAGTCGGTGATCGTGGCGGAGAAAGTCATCAAGAAGTTTGGCGAGCGCGTCATCATCAAGGACTTTTCGCTGCGCATCCAGCGCGGCGACCGGATCGGCGTTGTGGGCGCCAACGGATCGGGCAAGACCACGCTGCTGCGCCTGCTGACCGGCGCGCTGGAGCCTGACGAGGGCAAAGTGACACTCGCAAAGTCGCTGGCCGGCGTGCTGATCGACCAGCAGCGCAGCCTGCTCACGCCTGAAAAGAGCCTGCGCGATGTGCTGGCCGATGGCGGCGACTGGATCGACGTGCGCGGGGTGCGCAAGCACGTTCAGGGCTATCTCAAGGACTTTTTGTTCGAACCCGGGCTGATCGACGCCAAGGTCGGGACGCTCTCGGGCGGCGAGCAGTCGCGGCTGCTGCTGGCGCGGGAATTCGCCCGCAAATCGAACCTTCTCGTGCTCGACGAGCCGACCAACGATCTCGATCTCGAAACGCTCGATCTGCTTCAGGAAGTAATCGCCGACTACGACGGCACCGTCCTGATCGTCAGCCACGACCGCGATTTCCTCGACCGCACGGTCAACGTCACGCTGGGCCTCGACGGCAGCGGCAAGGTCGATGTGGTCGCGGGCGGCTATGCCGACTGGGAAGCGCGGCGGGCTGCCGAGCAAAAGACCCCCAACGCCGTTCGTGTCGAGAAAGCCCGCGATACCCCTGCTCCCCCGCCCCCGCGCAAGGGCAAGCTGACTTACAAGGATCAGCGCGACTACGACTTGCTGCCCAGCCAGATCGAAGCCCTCGACACCGCGATTATCCGCGACGAAGCCGCACTCCACGATCCCGCGCTATATTCGGCCGACCCCGCAAAGTTTGCGGCGTTGACCAATGCTATTGATGCCGCGCGTGTCGAAAAGGACGCGGCGGAGGAACGCTGGCTGGCCTTGGCGGAGCTGGTCGAGGGGTAGGAAACTGCTCCGTCACTCGGCAAGAAAGTAGCCGACCGCCACCTCCCCATTTGCGCAAGAGCGAAAATAAAGAGGAACTTTCGAGCCAAGGTCCTCCCCATTTTGCGAAGCCAAATGGGGAGGTGGCATTCGTCCAGCGAATGACGGAGGAGTCCTCATCCCATCATCTTTAACCGCTCGGCAATCCGCTGATCCACGCGCGCTTCCAGCATCGAAAGCGGCATCACCCCGTCCTTGAGCACCTCGTGAAACCACTTGAGATCGAACCGAGGCCCAAGCGCGGCCTGCGCCTTGGCGCGGTTCTTGACCCAGGCGGTGTGGCCGATCTTATAGCTGCACGCCTGACCGATCTGGGTACAATACCGCTCCACCTCGCGCTGGCTGCGCGGCCGGGCAAAGCCCGTGGTTTTCACCATATAATCGGTGGCCTGCTCGCGGGTCCAGCGCTTGTGGTGGAGGCCGGTGTCGATCACCAGCCGTGAGGCGCGGAACAGGAACGACTGGAGATAGCCCGCCCGCTCGATCCCCGAATAGGCGCCAAGTTCGTCGGCCAGCTGTTCGGCATAGAGCGCCCAGCCCTCGCCGTACGACGAGATAAAGGTGTTGCGCAGAAGCATCGGCAGTTCGCCCGATTCCTGAGCGATCCCGCCTTGCAGGTGATGCCCCGGAACGCCTTCGTGATACGTCAGCGCGGGCAGCGAATACTTCGGCCAGTCGCCAACGCTCTTGAGGTTGATCCAGTAGATCGCCGGGCGTGATCCATCGAGCGAGGCGGGGTTGTAATACCCGTTCGACGCGCCATCCTGGATATCGACGGGCACACTGCGAATTTCCAGCGGCTGCTGCGGGATCGCAGAAAACGCCTGCGGCAGGCGCGCGTACATGTCCTTGACCCCGGTGTTGAGGCTCGCGATCAACGCCTTTCGCCCCGCCTCACTATCGGGATAGACCTGTTCGGGCCGCACATTCAGGGCCGCCAGCCGTTCGCCAACCCCACCCCTGGTCATTCCCGCCGCTTGCAGGATCGTGACGAGCTGCGCGGATATATCCGCCACTTGCTCAAGCCCGAGCTGGTGGACTTCGTCGGGCGAAAGCGTGGTGGTGGTCGCCTGCTCGAGCGCGGCGGCGTAGATTTCTTCGCCGCGCGGCAGACGCCACGCGCCATCACCCGGCGCGGTGGTCCGGCGCAAACCTTCCATCAACGCGATCTGGCGATCGAGCGCGGGATAGACCGCCTTATCGACGATTCGCGCGGCGCGCGTCTGCCAAACGCCCGCGATGCCCTTGGCAGCCGCGCGCTTGACCAGCGACTGGACCAGCCCGCTGCCCTCGGCCTGCTGGCCGCGCAGCTTGTTCATCTGTCGCAGCGTGAGGTCGATCGACCAGCCCGGAGCGACGAGACCGCGGCGGGCATCGGCCTTTTGTTCGGCGCTTTCTTCGTCGAGCGAGCGGGAGAACGCCGCCAGGCGCGAGAGATAGGCCTCGGCATCGCTCGTGGTGGCGATGGTGTGCTGTGAATTGAGGAAATCGGGGGTCGAGAAGTACCCGCCGCCCTGCTGAAATATGCGATAGGGGCGTTGCGTCGAACCGATCCCGAACCGGTCGAAGGCAATCGTGCGCTGCTCAAACTGATACAGCGCAAGGTCGCGGTTGCGCTTGCCCGCAGCACTAAGCGTGGCAACCGGGATCGCCTTGACCTTGCCGGCCCAACGCTTGGATTCGGCAACGCGCTGCTTTTGCCAGGCGCGCGTTTCGGGCGAGAGGCGATACTTGAGCGCAGCGTTGGCGCCCTTGTCGAGGCCGAGCGAGGTCGCGGCCTCAGGATTCTTGGCGATGCTGTCGTGAAACGCGGTGTCGAGTGTAGCGGTGAGACCGGCGTCGCCGGTGGGCTTGGCCAGGGCGAAGACGCGCGTGCTCCCCACGACAACCGCTGCGGCACCGGAGGTCGCAAGAAAAGCGCGGCGATTTAAAGCATCCATGTCCGCGACCCAATTTTTGTTTCTGTTGTGAATGGTTTGGCGTTCCGCGACGCGCGTTGCAACAGGCAAGGCTCGCATCATCGCTCAAAGCTTGGACCGCGTGGACCACTATCCAAGGCGGTAAAAATCGGCCACCCGATCGAGCGCCAATCGCAGCACCAGCTTGCCGCTTCGCACCGGCCAGGCGAGCGCCTTTTCGGCGACCGGCAAGCTCTCGCCTGCACAGGCCACGCGCCACAGCACGTCGGCCAGCCCCGGGCCAGCGCTCGCCACCGCGCCATCGAACCGCGCCTTGGCCGCAATCTGGCGCTCGCCGGAGTTGAGGTTCCCACTGCCGCCACGACTGCGCACCGCATCCCAGCGCATCGTCACCGACGGGGCGAGCTGAGCGCGCTCCCAATCGGCGCGCAGGCGCTCGCCCGCATCGAACTGGCGATCGCTGAGGTGGCCGCGCGCATGGAGCCAGGTCAGCGGCGATTCGCTCAGGTTGACCGTCACGCTGCGGCGTCCACGCCGCGCAGCAGGATCGTCGATGCCCGAACGCGGGCCTTCGGAGGTGAGTTCGCGTTCGACTAGGGTGCGGGTCATGCGTTCGCTCCGGGGACTGGGGACCCGGCGTGCTTGCCAAACGTACCAAACTGTAGGAAAGTAAAAACCGATCCGGTTAAAGGAAGTTTCGCATGATCAATCGTATCCGCGACGTCCGCAAGCACAAGCGCATGACCCTGGCGGATGTCGCCGCGCGCTGTTCGCCGCCGACCACGGCGCAAACCATCGGGCGGCTTGAGACGGGAATGCGCAACCTCTCGCTCGACTGGATGAATAAGATTGCCGCCGCGCTGGGGGTGGAACCCGAACTGCTGGTGCGGCGCGAGCGCGACGAAAGCGCGCAGCTCATCGCCCGGCTCGGCGACAACGGCGCGGAGGCGCTGACCCGGCCGATGGACGCATTGCTACCCAGCGCGCTGGGCGGCGAGGCACCGCTGCTGGCGATGGCAGTGGATTCCAGCGCGGGCGAATACCGCAGCGGCGACCAGGTCTGGTTGCGCAAGTTCGAACCCAGCGAGTTTGCCAAGGCGCTCAACCGCGATGTTCTCGCCCCGCGCTCGGCAGGGCGGTTCGCGTTCGGTCGGATGATCGATCGCCAGGGCAGTCGCATCGCCCTCCTCCCCCCCGGCCCCGGCCAGCGCCAGGTGGTGATCGACAGCCCGGCGTGGCTCGGGGTGGCCGAGATGCTGGTGCGCAAGTTGTGAGGGGTTTGGGGCCGAGGTTTGCGGGGGTCCTTCGACCGGCTCGGGATCAGCGAGCCTTTGAATGTAATCCTGGAAAAAGACCCGCTCATGCTGAACTTGTCGAAGCACGCACGCCAGCACCCGCCCGATGACCTGCCGCGTCCTCAGCATTGCCACACTGTATCCCAACGCCGAACGCCCCACCTTTGGCACGTTCGTCGCGCGCCAGTTCGAGGCGCTGGCGGAGCGCGGCGATTGGGAAGTGACGGTGATCAACCCGATCGGCCTGCCCCCGGTGACGGCTGGGCGCTATGCCGCGCTGGCCCGCGCGGCGAGCGATGGGATCGAGGGTGGGGTGCAAGTGCTGCGCCCGCGCTTCCCGCTGATCCCGGCGCTCAGCGCACGGTGGAACCCTTCGCTGATCGCGCGCGCGGTGCTGCCGATCGCCCGCCGTCTCCACGCCGACCGGCCGTTCGATCTGGTCGATGCGCAGTTCTTTTATCCCGACGGCCCCGCTGCGGCGAAAATCGCAAGGGCGCTGAGCCTGCCGCTGTCGATCAAGGCGCGCGGAGCGGATATCCATTATTGGGGCGCGCAAGGCTTTGCCCGGCGGCGGATGCTCGATGCCGCACGCCAGGCGACGGGGCTACTGGCGGTTTCGCAGGCGCTCAAGGCCGATATGGTCACGCTGGGAATGACGGACAAGGCGATCACGGTACATTACACCGGCCTCGACCGCACCCGGTTCACGCCCACCCCCCGCGCTCAGGCACGCCTTGCGGTGGTGGCGACTCTGGGGGTGCCGCCGGACGGTCGCCTATTAGTATCCGTGGGCGCGCTGATCCCGCGCAAGGGCCAGGCGCTGGCACTCCGCGCTCTCGCCCTGCTGCCAAGCGATGTCCGGCTGGCGCTGGCCGGAACCGGCGCCGATGCGGTGATACTGCTGGCGCTGGCCAAAGAACTGGGCCTTGGCGAGCGGGTGCATCTGCTCGGCTCGGTTCGCCACGATGCGCTGCCGCTGCTGCTATCCGCAGCCGACGCCATGGTCCTGCCCGCCGCGAGTGAGGGCCTGGCCAACGCCTGGGTCGAGGCTCTCGCCTGCGGCACACCGATCGTGATCGCCGACGCCGGGGGCGCGCGTGAATTGGTCAATTCGCAAGACGCCGGCCGGATAGTGGCGCGCAATCCTGAAGCGATTGCCGC
>JANMQW010000009.1:0-15753 GCA_031370725.1 Novosphingobium sp. | reverse complement strand
GCGGCGCGTTTTCCCGAAGCTGTCAGCGAAATTTCAGCGCTGATCCGTTCGGACAAGCTGGTTTTGCCCGAACACGTGGTCGATCCAATCGAGCGGCTGCCCGAAGCGCTGCTTATGCTGCTCGATGGCAAGCACACCGGCAATCTGGTGGTGCGGCCCTAGAGTTCGGGGCCACTCCCACCTAAATTACCAATTGCCGTTCGCGCCGCCCCGCGCGAGATTGGTGTCTAGTCTTGATCTGGGGTTCTGCCGTGTCACGCGTCCAACTGCTCGAAATGACCCGATCGCTGATCGCGCACGCGCAAGCCGGCACGATCGACCAAGCCCCCGAAATCGCGCGAATTCCAGTCTCGGCCTATACCGATCCGGTGCTGTTCGAGCTTGAAAAGAAACGCATCTTCCGGCGCTTGCCGCTGATGCTGGCGCCGGCTTGCGAACTGCCCGAGCCCGGCAGCTTCAAGGCGATGACCGTGGTCGGGGTGCCGGTGCTGCTGACCCGCCAGAAAGACGGTAACGTGGCCGCTTTCCTCAACATGTGCAGTCATCGCGGCAATCCGGTCGCAAGTGGCGAGGGCAAGGCCAGCCGGTTTGTGTGCGGCTATCACGGCTGGACCTTCCGCAACGACGGCGCGCTGATCGGGGTGGCTTCTTCGGACGATTTTGGCGCGATCGACAAAGCCGCGCACTGCCTCAAACGGTTCCCCGTGCTCGAGCGAGCCGGGCTGATCTGGGCTATTCTCGACCCGGCGTCGACGCTGAGTATCGAGGATTACCTGTGCGGGTATGACGATCTGCTCGCCAATTTTGCGTTCGACGATTGGCATGTGTTCGCCAAGCGCACGCTCGTGGGGCCGAACTGGAAAACCGCCTATGACGGCTATCTGGATTTCTACCACCTGCCGGTGCTCCACGCGGCAACTTTTGGTGCCGACTTTTTCAACCGCGCCAACTTCTTTGCGTGGGGCCCGCACCAGCGCCTGACCAACCCCACCGCGATCTACACCAAGCTGGGAACCGACGAATCGATCGACCTGGGGTCGATGGCCGAAAAGGACTGGCCGATCGACGCGCTGATGGCCGGGGTGTGGACGATCTTTCCGCATATCTCGGTCGCCAGCTTTTACGGTGGCAACGCGCGCGCGGTGTTGATTTCGCAGCTGTTCCCCGGTGATACCGTGGGCGAAAGCGTAACGAACCAGTATTACCTGATGGAGCGCGAGCCGACCGACGCCGCGACGATCGAAGGCGCGCACCAGCAGTTCGATTTCCTCAAGACCGTGGTCGAGGGCGAGGATTACGCCACCGGCAAGCGCCAGCACGATGCACTGATGTCGGGCATGACCGACCACGTGTTGTTCGGCCGCAACGAGGGTGGCGGGCAGGTTTTCCACCGCTGGGCTGAGCGCTTGGTCGCGGCGAGCGATGCCGAACTCAAGGACATCTTTGCGGCTGAGCGGATGGCCGAAGCGGCAGAGTAAAAATTCCGCCGCTCAGCCGAACGCTGGGCGGTGATTGCTTTCGCTCCAGTCCTGGCGGTCGGCCCACGCTTGTAGCGGTTCCAGCTTGCCGTCGAGTTCGGGAAACCGATCATAGACGTGGTCCATGTCGACCTCGAACGGCTTGGTCGGGGCGGTGTTGTTGTAATCATAAAACGCTGCGATCCCGGCCGAGAACCCCTCGCGCATTTCGAGCGCCATGTCCTCGCCCGCCGCAGCAACGAGGTAATCGCCGAACTCCTGCGGGGTGCACGGATCGTACTTGATCGGCTTCTTGAGCGTGTTCGACAAAACCGCGGTAACATCCTTGCCGCGCAGCCGCTCTGGCCCGCCGATATTGAGCCAGGCGCCTTCCATGTCGGGCCGCTCGAGCGAGGCGAGCATAAATTTGGCCACGTCGTCGAGGCTGATCCAGTTGGCCTCCAGCGCGGGGTTGTGCGGATAAACATAGCGCCCCTCGTTGACGATGAACGGGCGCGCCCAGTTGGTCAGCAGGTTGTCCATGAACAGCACCGATCCGAACACCGTTCCCGGCACGCCCGAGCGCCACAGCGCGTTGATCCCCGCGGTATTGCCCGCATACGTGTGCGCATCGCCGGGCTTGTCGGGGATCCAGCTCGAGGTGTTCCACACCACCCGCTTCACCCCGGCCGCAGCCCCGGCCTTGCCGACATCGCCGACCAGAACCGCACGATCGGCGCGGGCTTGCAGCGGGTGGGTGTAGAAGATGTAGTCGCTGCCCTCGAATGCGGCGGCGTAGCTTTCAGGTTCGTAGAGGTCGATCGGGCGCACTTCTACGCGCTCCACTCCGTCAATCTTGGCGCCGGCAAACGGATCGTCCTGACGCGAGAGCGCGCGGACGTCATAGCCCGCGGCAAGCGCCTGGCGGACTTGTGCCATTCCCTGGCGTCCCGATGCGCCGACAACTGTTATCAAGGCCATATCGATCTTCCCCGCGCGTTGTGTTGCGTTGCCCGAACCTATGGCATCGCCCGGGGGCCGATGCGCTGGACGAAATTGATAGCCGCCGTGCCTCGTGGTTGCCCCTATGGTTCAGTGGCGTGAGCGGGAAGGGCCAGTCACATGCCGGATGAGCAAGCGTGAACAACCGCTTCTGGCGCCTCGTTGCGCGGCCACAAGGCACCGATTTCGCGGGCGGATTGACGCTGGTCAACGAGCCGCTTGGCGATCCCGGCGAAGGCGAGATCGTGATCCACAACCGCCTGCTTTCGATGGATGCCGGGACCCGGATGTGGATGACCGCGCGGACCGACGGCTACCAGCCGCCGCTTGACCTCGGCACCGCGATGTCGGGGTTGGTGGTGGGACCAGTGATCGCCTCGCGAGCCGCCGGGTTCGCCGAGGGCGACTGGGTCCGTGCGTTCGGCACTTGGAGCGATTTTAGCCGCATAGATCCGGTGATGTCTGGAGCGGTCAAACTTGATACCGCAGTGGCCGATATCCGCGATCATCTTGGCCCGCTGGGGATGAACGGGTGGACCGCGCTGTGGGGGCTCGAGCGGACCGGTGGAGTGCTCGCCGGGGATAGCGTGCTGATCTCGGCGGCAGCGGGTGCGACCGGGCTGCTCGCGTGCCAGATCGCGCGCAATCTTGGCGCAAAGGTCTATGCCATCGCCGGCGGCGCGGCGAAATGCCGCCTGCTTGAAAACGAGTATGGCGTGGCCGCCGCGTTCGATTACCGCGCTGGCGGACTGCGCGCGGCGCTGGCGACAATCGAAGGCGGGATCGACGTTTATTTCGACAATGTCGGCGGCCCGATCCTGGAAGACGTGCTCGCCAATATGGCGCTGTACGGGCGCGTTGCCGTCTGCGGGCTGATCGCCGAATATGCCCATGGCGAGCGGCGCGGACCGGCCAATTTCGATCAGGTGCTGATGAAGCGGCTGCGGATCGAAGGGTTCTTTTCGCCCGACTTCATGGATCAGGGCGCTGTATTGACCGCGCGGCTGCGCCATTGGGTTGATGCGGGCCAGCTTGCCCTGCCGTATGATGTGACCACGGGCCTCGAAAACACGCTTTCCGCCTATGCCCGGCTGTTTACCGGGGGCAATGTCGGCAAAGTTCTGGTGGAGCTTGACGCATGACCCATTCGCCCGCCGACAAGGATGCCATTCGCGATGTGATCGCTGCGTATGTCCACGCGGTCGACCGCCGCCGGTGGGATCTGATGGAGCAGGTGTTCCACTCCGATGCGACGTTCGCGTTCGGGCCGGTCGGCGGCCACTGGCGCGATTTCGTGGTCCAGGCGCAAGCCATCATCGATCCGTGCGTGGCCACGCATCACCAGCTGGGCCAGACCCTGATCGGTGCCGACGGCGATGATGCCGCTATCGCCGAGACGTATATGACCGCGATGCACATCGTGCCGCGCGGCTACCCGCTGCCCGAGGTATTCCCCGACCGCGGCGGGGAATACGCGGCGATCATCGCGGGGCGCTATGTCGACCGGCTGGTACGGGTGGGCGCCGAATGGCGGATTATCGCGCGCACCGGAATCTACGACTGGCGTGAATTCCGCGAGATCGGTGCGGCAAGCCTCTCCAATGTGCCGCCAGCAGCGCGCGGCGCGCACGATGCCACCGATCCGGCGTGGCTGGTGGGGACGGGCTGGCGTTAAGCGTCGCGCAGGATCGTGAACACCGCGGTCATCGTCATTACCACCTCGTCGCCGCGGCGGATTTCGCCGCTGGTATAGGCCGGCCGCTTGCCCAGCCGGTCTATCCGGCAGGTTGCTTCGAGCCAGTCTCCGGATTTGACCCCGGCAATGAAGTTGGTGGTCAGGGTGTTGGTCGCGACTTTCAGGCGGGGGGTTTCGCTGGCGTGGACCTGATACGACAGCGCGACATCGGCGAATGTGGCCAGTAGCCCGCCGTGCGCGCCCCCGATGTAGTTGCCGTGGCGTTCCTGCACATGCAGGCCGAGGGTAGTCGCCGGGCCGTCGTCGCACAGAAAGTAAGGCCCCGAAAGATCGAGGAACCCGGCGGAGAAATCGGCGGGCACGAAGCCCGGCGGGGTGGCGAGAGGTTCCATCTCGAGGCTTTAGCCCACCGCGCGTGCGATCGGCGCTATGAAATGTGCCAATGGCCGTGCCGGACGCGCCGCGTACACCGGCCTTCATGAATGAAGCTTCGCTTGTGATCGAACCCGCCGCCGCCCTTCCCGAAGCGCTGGGCGATCTGGTGCGCGACCACGCGCGCACCCAGCCAGATGCCCCGGCGTTCACCTTCGGCGAGGAGCACCTGAGTTTCGGCGCGCTCGATGCCGGAACCAACCGCACCGCGCAGGCGCTGGCCGCGCTGGGCGTTTTCAAGGGCGACCGGATCGCCTACCTCGGCAAGAACCATCCGCTGTATTTCGAGGTTCTGATCGCCGCAGCCAAACTCGGCGCGGTAATGACTCCGGTGAACTGGCGTTTGGCCCCGCCCGAGGTTGCCTACATCGTCAACGATTGTCAGGCCAAGGTGCTGTTCGTCGGCGAAGGCTTCGCCGATATGCTCGGCAAAGTGCGCGGAGATTTTGTGCATGTGACAACCATCATCGGCATCGACGCCGGCGAAGCGGGTGTCACCGATTATCGCCAGTGGCGCGACGGATTTCCCGCCCGGGATCCGAAACTGGCCATCGGGCTCGAAGATGATGCGCTCCAGCTTTACACTTCGGGCACCACCGGGCGACCCAAGGGTGCGGTGATGACCCACGGCTCGATCTTGTCCTCGCGCCACCGCGGCGAGGAGGTCGAACTGCGTGATTGGCAGCAACCGATCCCCGGCGAGGTCACGCTGCTGGCGATGCCGTGCTTTCACATCAGCGGAACTGGCACCGGGATCGGCACGATCGCTTCCGGCACCTGCTCGATCGTCCTGCCCGAATACGACCCGACCCAGGCGCTCGACCTGATCGCGCGCTATAACATCTCGAAAATCTTCCTCGTCCCCGCCGCGATCCAGATCATGCTCAATCATCCGCGAGTGGGCGAAGTCGATTTCAGCCGGCTGAAGTTCATCACCTACGGCGCCTCGCCGATCCCGCTCGAGCTGATGACGGCTGCGATGGAGCGGTTCGGCTGCGGGTTTGTCCAGATGTACGGGATGACCGAAACCAGCGGAACGATCGTCACGCTGGATCCCGAAGACCACGTGCCCGAAGGCAGCCCCAGGATGCGCTCGGTCGGCAAGCCGCTGCCGGGTGTTGAGGTCAGGATCGTCGATGGCGAAGGCGGTGAAGTCGACGCCGGAACCGTCGGCGAGATCGCCACGCGCAGCGCGAAGAACATGCGCGGTTACTGGAACCTGCCCGAAGCCACCGCATCCACGATCGATGCCGAAGGCTGGCTGCGTACGGGCGACGCGGGGTATTTCGATGCCGACGGCTATCTCTATATCCACGACCGGGTGAAGGACATGATCATCTCGGGCGGGGAAAACGTCTATCCTGCCGAGGTTGAGAACGCGGTCTATTCGCACCCCAAGGTGGCCGATGTCGCGGTGATCGGAATCCCCGACGCCAAGTGGGGCGAGGCGGTCAAGGCTTGCGTCGTTGTCAAGCCGGGTGAGACGCTGAGCGAGACCGAGGTGATCGCCCACGCCCGTCAGCACATTGCCGGGTTCAAATGCCCCAAGTCGGTCGATTTCATTGCCGCGCTGCCGCGCAACCCATCGGGCAAAATCCTGCGGCGAGAGCTGCGCGCGCCTTATTGGGAAGGCAAGGAACGGCAGATCAACTGAAATGACGGTTTGCATCCACAAATTGGGTTGAGGAGAACCACGGTGCCGGGACAAGCGCAGATGGTGATCGCACGCTTCTGGCAAATTCAGGACAGCGGCGATTACACCCAATTGGTCGATCTGTTCGCCGAAGACGCGCTGGTCGAAGACCCGGTGTGGGGCAACCACCGTGGACGCGATGCGATCATGGGATTCATGTCGACGATGGTGAAGGAGATGGGCGAGCGCAAGATCAGTTTCACGCTCGATGAAGTGTGCGGCGACGACCACGCCTGCTGGTCGCGCTGGACGATGCATTCGCCCGCCGGATCGCGCGGCGGCTGCGGGATTTACAAGGTCGCCGATGGCAAGCTGACGTATTATCGCGACTATTCGGATCCTGCGGCGGAGGGCTGATCCGGTCCCGACCTTACACCCCCAACCCCGTTCGTGCTGAGCTTGTCGAAGCATCGTTCTCGTTCTTGAGGCAGCGCGCAAACGAATGAAGTGAAGAACGGCCCTTCGACAAGCTCAGGGCGACCAGGTTTTGGGGGATGGTGGCGGGGCTGGACAGAAGCGGATCTACATTGCCCGATACAGCGGATGCCCCGATTCCAGGATTTTCAGCACGGGCAGCGGAAACACCGGATCGGGGGTGCCGTCGTTCTGGACCCCCAGCGGGGTCTCCCAGTCCATGATGTAATTGCGCTTCGAAATGCGCCACTCACCCGCGCGGCGCTCGAATTCATCGAGATAGCGGCCGCCGATCAGCCGTCCGCTGAACACCCCGTCGCTCTCGCGAATGCCGGTGGCCATGCCATAGCATTCGCTGCTCGCGGTGGTGGCCGAGGTCAGCGCGATCTGGAGGCCTGAGAGCATGTGCCAGCGCCGCTGGCTGGCGTGTTCGATCTGCATCACCACGGGGAGAAAATCTGCCGCCGTGCCCACGAAAAATGCATAGTCGATCGCCGCATCGGGCCAGAAACAGCTCGCCTGCCCCTTGTCGTCGAGCCAATCGAGCGTTCGCGAGTAGCGGGCGATCACTTCGGCGATAGCCTGCTTGTCGAGCAGCTCCTGGAGCGCGGGATCGCGGGTCATTGCCGCCCGCTCCACCATGTCGGGATGCTCAACGGAAAGCGCGCTTGCGCGGTGCGCATCGCCTCGCTGGCGTCGCCCGGCAGGGGCGGATCGAGCGTCTGCGGCAGGCCGCCACCCGAGCCTTGCACCGGATCGAGATATTCCAGCTCGATCCCCTCCAGCACGTCGCCGAAATCGTGGCCCTCGTGATGCTCGGAAATCTGGTGGCGATAGAAGGCCCATTTGTCGTCGAACGACAGCAGGCAGTAATAGGCGTTCGGGGTCTGCCCCTTCCAGTATTCATAGCGCTGCACCCCGGTTTCGGTGGCGAACGACTGCGCGACCATGTCGTGCATGATTGCCTCCCACTTGGCCTCCTTGCCCGGCTTGATCCGGATATGCGCGAGCAGCGTGGTCATGATGCGGGCTCCGTGAGGTTGAGATGGAGTTCGAGCGTGCCGAGCATGATCCCCGGCTGGTGCAGAAAAGTGTTGCCCGGCGCGTAAGCCATGCCGGAGAACCGGTCGCACAGCCGGTTCCACGCGATCGTCTGTTCGAGCCGCGACAGCCCCGCGCCGGGGCAGACGCGCGGCCCGGCGGAGAACGCGAGGTGGCGCGTGACCGCCTTGCGGTCGAGCTTAAGTTCGAGCGGGTCCTCGAATTCGTCCGGGTCGATGTTGGCCGCGCCCCAGCGCAGATGGAGCGTCGATCCGGCGCGTACATCGACGCCCTGGAACACCTCGTCGCGCGAAGTGATCCGCGTCGACAGCCCTTGCGTGGGGGAGCGCAGCCGCATCCCTTCCTCGATGAACGGGCGGATCAGCTCGCGGTCTCCGCGCAACCGGTCGAACAGCCCGGCATTCTCGCACACCAGCTTCGCTTGTTCGGCCAGCGCGTACTGCGTGGTCTCCAGCCCGCCGATGACCATAGCGTAAACGATGCCGTCGATCTCCTCGTCGGTCAGCAGGCGGTCGAGAGGAGCGTAGCGCACCTGGGTCAGAAAGCTGATCATGTCGTCACGCGGTGCCGCGCGCTTTTCACGCACCTTGGCGCGAACGTAGTCCGAGAAGCCCGCGAGCAGACGAAACTTCTGAGCGGTTTGTTCGGGCGTGAGCACGTTGTTGTGCCCGCAGCCATGGACGTAGGACATGACCTGGGCGTTGCCCCAGATCGCGAGCTGCGCGACGTCCTCCAGCGGAAAGCCGAGTACACTGGCCATCGTCCGCTGGGGCAGGGGGCGCGCGAAATCGGCGACGAAATCGATCGTATCGCGCCCGGCCAAGCCATCGATCAGGTCATCGACATGCCCGGTGATTATCGTCGCGTGACGCTTCGAGCCCGGCCCGACCCAAGGATCGGTTAACTGCTGGCGGTGCGCGCGCCACAGTTCGGGGGTGGGGCGCAGTGCGACGATCGACTGCACCATCGCGTCGATATCGGGCATTTCGCGCGCCATCCGCCCGGATTGCCGGATTTGCGCGATCAGTAGCGACAGCGTCGGCGGGAACCGCTCCCAGTCCTTCACCACCCGCGAAATGTCGGCATATTTGGTCAGGACGAACGCATCGCGATCGGGGGTCAGACCCTGCTCCGGCAGACGCGCCACCGGCGACTCACTGTGGAGGATCGGATAAGCCTCATACCAGTGCTCGGCCGCGCCGGGGCCGAACAGGTCGACCTCGCCCAGCGCATGCGGGCAAGCCATCGGGCTCAGAACGTGGTTGAGGCGACGGTCCATCGGGCGCGGCTTCTATCCATTCCGCCAATTGCGGCGCGTCGGGTATCGCCCCAGCCTCGCCGCAATCGCCACACCCCTTTTTGAGAGGACCGCCGTTGGCCCGGATCGCGAAGCTCGCCCCCGAAGAGTGGGACCCGCGCCTGCGCGAGGCCACCCGGCCCGAATCCGCCAGCGATCTCGAACAGGGGCTGACCCGGTTTTTCGCGCATTGCCCGGAACAGGCGCTGGGGCTGATGCAGTTCGGCGGTGCGCTCAAGCGCAACCGCGCGTTGCCCGAACGGCTGGTCGAACTGGTCCGGCTGCGCGTAGCGTTCTTCAACCAGTGCCGCAGCTGCATGGCGATCCGTTACAGCGACGCGGTCGCCGATGGATTGACCGAGGATCTGGTGTGCTCGCTGGCCAAGCCGCACCTTGCCGAGAACCTCAGCGACCCGGAGAAGGCCGCGATCCGCTTCGGCGAACTGATGGCGACCGATCACCTGGCGATCGGCGACACCATCTACGCCGATCTGCGCCGACATTTCACCGAGGCGCAGATCGTTGAGCTGGGGATGACGGTGGCGTTCTTCGTCGGCTTCGGGCGTTTGGCCGCGACCTGGAACATGGTCGAGGAACTGCCCGCCGCGTTCCAGACCGAAGCAAGCATCGCCCCGTGGGGCCAGGAAAAAGTGCAGGTGCGCTGATGGCTACCCAGGCTCCTGCAAGGGCCGTTCCCGCGGTCAACCTGTTCGACCCCGCGCTTCAGCAACGCCCCTACGACGCCTACAAGGCGCTGCGCGACGAGGCGCCCGCGTACAACATCGCCGGGACCGAGATGTGGGTCGTCACCCGTTACGACGATGTTCGCCGCGTGCTGACCGACCCGGTGGCGTTTCCCAGCGCATCGGAGGACACGCCGTTCCGCGCGGGTTCGGACACCGTCGAGCGCGCGTTGAAGGTCGAACAGCGGTTCGCCGCAAACGGCTGGGTTCCGGCGCGCACGCTCAACGGGCGCGACGATCCCAACCACAAGCAGATGCGCGCGATGTTCAACGAGGCGTTCAAGCCGAGCCGGATCAAACAGATCGATCCGCGTGTGGAGGGGCTCGCGTACGAGTTGATCGACGCGTTCCTGCCCAATGGCCGCTGCGAGTGGGTCAGCCAGTTCGCGGTGCCGCTGCCGCTTTACATCATCTGCGAGCAGATGGGCGCGCCGCGCGAGGACGCGTGGACGATCAAGCGCTGGACCGATGCGTTCTTCCAGCGGATCAGCTTTATGCTGCCCGAGGACCAGCACCTCGAAATGGTCGACCGCGAGATCGAGGCGCAGCACTATTTCCAGGCGATTTTCGAGAAGCTGCGCAAGGAGCCCGACGATTCGCTGATCAGCGTGCTGGTCAACACCGTGATCCTCGACTGGGGCCGGACGCTGAGCGACGAAGAGCTCCACGCCGAGATGATGGCCGATACCTTTGTGGGCGGCAGCGAGACCACCACCAATGCGCTGACTGCGGGGATGAAGCTGCTCATCGAGAACAAGGACGTCTGGCACCAGCTCAAGTCCGATCCCGAGCGGCATATGAAAACCTTCGTCGAGGAAGTCGTCCGCCTCGAATCACCGGTGCAGAGCCTGATGCGCTTCGTCGCGAAAGATACCGAGATCGGCGGCACGAAGATCCCCGCGGGCGCGCTGCTCAACGTGCGGTTCGCGGCCGCAAACCGCGACGAGCGGGCGTTCGAATGCCCGGAAAAGCTCGACCTCGACCGGCCCAAGGCGGGTTCGCACATGGGCTTCGGTTCGGGTCCGCACCACTGCCTGGGCGCGCCCTTGGCGCGGCGCGAACTGACCTGGGGATTTACCGCGGTGGTCGACCGATTCGAGGACATGTGGTTCGCGCCAAGCAAGAACGACTTCGCGATCAGGCCGCACTTCCTCCTGCGCAGCATGGCCGAGTTGCACATCGAATTCGAGCCGAGGAAGCACTGATGGCAAGTGTCCTCGATCAACCGACGCGGATCGACCGGAGCAAGCGGCCCGAACCGGAGCTTTCGACGGGGCCGATTTCGGGCGAACGCTATTGGTCGCACGCGTTCATGAAACGCGAATGGGACGGTATCTGGTCCAAGGCGTGGCTGATCGGCGGGCTGGCCGAGCAGGTTCCGAACCCCGGCGACTTCTTCACGTACGACATCGGCCGCGAATCGATCCTCGTCACGCGCGGCGACGACGACCGCATCCGCGCGTTTTACAACGTCTGCCCGCACCGCGGAAAACGGCTGGTCGAGGAAGAGCAAGGCCACGCCAAGCGCATCGCCTGCGCCTATCACGGCTGGCGGTTCAAACCCGATGGCGAGCTGACTTTCGTGCCGTGCGCCGAGGATTTCGGGGGCGAGAACCCGTGCGGCAAGGTCAACCTCGAAGAGGTGCGCTGCGAGGTTTTCGCCGGGTTCGTCTGGGTCAATCTCGACCCGGCAGCGCCCTCACTCGCCGACCATCTCGGGCCGATCGCCGCGCAGATCGAGTGTTATCAGATGGAGCGGATGCGCCGCACCCACTGGGTCACGCTCGACGGCGATTTCAACTGGAAGTGCGTGCAGGACAACTTCAACGAGAGCTACCACCTGCCCTTCGTCCATCCCGGCACGCTTTATGTGATGGAGCAGAATTACAAGGACTGCCAGTTCGACCTCTATGCGCCGCACGGCCACGCGCGGATGCTGATGCCGGGTTCGCGCCCGTCCAAGGCGCTGCGCGGGCAGACCGACACGGTGATCGAGGCGCTGGGGCGCGAGTTGCGTTATTGGGACCTCGATCCCGAGGCGTTCCGCAGCGATCCGATGGCGATCCGCCCCGCGCTCCAGGCGGCCAAGCGTGCCAAGGGCACGGACAAGGGCTATGATTATGCCCGCTTCCACGATGACCAACTGACCGATCATTACCACTACACGGTCTTCCCCAACATCAGCTTCAGTCTCAAGCCCGATGGCTGCATCTGGCTGAGAGCGGATCCGCACCCGACCGATCCCGAACGGTGCGTGTTCGACATGTGGTACTTCACCTGGTTCCCCGACGGGGCGAACGAATATTACAGCTATGCAATGTCCGAGGCGGTCGATCTGGCCAAGCCGGTCGAGCATTTGCGCGGCAAAGTCGGCGAGCTGAGCTGCGGACCAGCGATCGATCAGGATGTGGCGATCTGGTCGAGCCAGCAACGCGGATTGCGTTCGCGCGGCTACAAAGGCGGGCACATGGCGGGGCAGGAATCGCGAGTGCGATTCTTCCACGACACCATCGACCGCTGGATTGCCGCTGCTGGATAACGATCAGGCGGCGTTGGCCCGCGCGGCGCTGCGACCGGCGATATAGCCGAAGGTCAGCGCGGGGCCGAGCGTACCCCCGGCGCCCGCATAGACCCCCCCAGTTGGACAGGCGATCGCGTTGCCCGCGCCATAGAGGCCGGGGATCGGCGCGCCCTCGTTATCGAGGATTTGCCCGGCAGCGTCGGTCTGCGGACCGCCGTTGGTTCCCAGCATCCCCATCCGGATTTCGACCGCGAAGAATGGTGCCTGCTCGACCGGGCCGAGCGTAACTGCAGTTCCTTCGCGCGATCGGTCGCCGTAGAAGTGGTCGTAGGCGCTGGTCCCGCGCGAAAAATCGGGGTCGTGGCCGGCGCGTGCGTTGCGGTTGAAGCGATCGACCGTTACGCCCAGCGCGGCTCCGTCCACGCCGATGTTTGCGGCGAGTTCATCAAGCGTTGCTGCACTTGCAATCCAATCGGGCAACGGATGGCCGGGCATGACCGTGCCGACCGGATAGCGCGCGCGGTATTGCGCGTCGAACACCAGCCACGCGGGCTGGTTGGGATACGAATAGCTCTGCGGATCGAACGCATGGAATGCGCCCGCCAGCGCTGAATAATTGGCCGCCTCGTTGCAAAAGCGCACCCCCGCGCGGTTGACCATCATCGAATGCGGCACGGTGCATTCGATCAGCACCGGCGATGCGCGCTGCTCGCCGCCGGGCCAGCGCTCGCCGGGCGGGGCGAGCGTGGGCGCCCACCACGCGCTGGTCATATTGCCCAGCTTGGCACCCGCCGCCAGCGCCAGCACCAGCCCATCGCCGCGCGCGGTGGGGGGCGAGGCAGGCGTATCGGCGGGGCCGCGCAGGAAGGTCCGGCGCAGCTCGGCGTTCCATTCGAAGCCGCCAGTGGCGATGATCACGCCGCCATGTGCGCTCGCGGTGAACGGCTGGCCCTCGCGCTCGCCCTCGATCCCTACGATGCGGCCGTTCTCCAGCGTCAGCCGCCGGGTGGTGACGCCGAGCTCGGGTTCGATCCTGCGCGCCAGACAGGCCTTGAGCAAGCGCCCGACCATTGCCTGACCGAACCCGGTTTCGCGCGCGGCCAGGCGGCGTTGCAGTTCCTCTGGCGCGACGATGCCGCTGCCCCCACCCAGCGGGGTTTCGCGCAGCATCATCGGCTTGGGTTCTTCGATCGCGACGATTCGCGCGGCCCATTCGCCCAGGTCGCCCAGCGCGAACAGATCGTGGTCGAGCGCGCGCCCGCCCTCGGGCTTCGCGCCGGGGCGGTCGAGATAATAGTCGGGATAGCCCGCCAGCAGCGACACCCGCAGCGCATCGATCCGTTCGAGGAAGCCCAGCGCCTCGGGCCCCCGATCGACGAACGCTTCGAGCACGTCGTCGCGCAAGTCGCCGTGATCGAGGCTGCGGAAATAGGCGAGCGCTTCGGCGCGGCTATCGGCCATTCCGGCGGCGCGCTGGCGCGGGTTGTCCGCGACCCAGATAACCCCGCCCGAAACCGCCGAAGTGCCGCCGACCCGGTCGAACCGTTCCATCACGCGCACCTTGGCGCCGCTTTCGTGCGCGGCCAGCGCGGCGGTAAGGCCAGCCGCGCCACTGCCGAGGACAATCACATCGCATTCTTCACTCATAACGGGGGTGGGCACCGTACGCGGGCCGCGTGCAACCCTTCATTTTGGGCAGGTGCGGAGCGCAGGCGCGCGGATTAAGCCTTGGGCGAATGATTGAGGGAAGGGCGCAAGATGAAGATGCAGGGCAAAGTCGCGGCGATCACCGGCGGCACCGCGGGCATCGGCCGGGGGATCGCCGAGGCGTTCCTGGCCGAAGGTGCCTCGGTGGCGCTGATGGCGCGCAACGCGACGAAAGCCGAGGCGGTGCTGGCTGAACTCGGGGTGGGGAACCGCGCGGTGTTCATCGCCGGGGACGCAACCGTGCAGGCCGATATCGAGGGCTTCATCGATCAGGCCGCGGCGAACTTCGGTCGGCTCGACATTCTGGTCAACAACGCCGGCGGGGCGACCGGGCTTCAGCCGCTGGCGCAGCTATCCGATGAATCGTTCGACCAGGCGATGAAGTGGAACGTCTATGCCACGTTCTGGGCCTGCCGCCGTGCGCTGCAAACCATGCTCGCGGCGCAATCGGGGCGGATCATCAACATCTCGTCGGTCGAGGGCAAGCACGGCAAGCCGGTGCTGACCGCCTACTCAGCCGCCAAGCACGCGGTCAACGGCCTGACCAAGGCGCTGGCTCGTGAAGTCGGCACCCAAGGCATAACGGTCAACGCGATCTGCCCAGGCCTCGTCATCACCGACATCATCCGCAACAACGGGCCCGACACCGCCAAGGCGATGGGGATGACGTTCGACGAAATGGTCGACATGTTCGCCCAGGAATCGGCGATCAAGCGGCCCAATACCGTCGCCGAAATCGCCGCCGTCGCGGTGCTGCTCGCCTCGCCCGAAGGCGGCGGGATCACCGGTGCGACGATCAGCGTGGATGGGGGCAGCGCGCAATATTGAACGCCCGCCGACTCAACTCGCCTGGAGTTTAGCCATCGCCGCGCCCACCGATCGTTCGATGTCGCCCGATTGCGGGTTGCCGCGCAACGTAAGCCCGCCGTTGGGCTGGATGTTCTCGCCGGTGACGAAGCAATCGTCGCCGCACAGCCACACCGCAGCATTGGCGACATCCTGCGAGGTGTTGAGCCTTCCGAGCGGATAGCGCGGCAGGAACGCATCGACCAGCCCGGGCACTGCAAAGCTCTGCGAGGTCATCGGCGATTCGGTGAAGGCGGGGGAGATGCTGTTGGCCTTGATCCCGTACTGACCATAGTCGTTGGCGACGCAGCGGATCAGACCTTCGGACCCGGTTTTTGTGCCGATATAGGCGGCGTGGTTGCCGATCACCGCCTTGGTCGTGGCCGAAGACAGCGATATCAGCGAGCCGCCCGACGGCGTCTGCGCGACCATCTTTTCGATAAACGCCTGCAAGAAGTGATGCACCCCGGTGAACTGGAGTGCGACAATCGCGTTGAGTTCGTCCTCGGTGATCTCGGTAAAGCTCTTGAGCAGGCCCCAGCCGGTGCAGTTGATCGCCGCATCGACCCGGCCCAGCTTGGCTACAGCGGCATCTGCCAGCGCGCAAACATCGCTGCGGCTGGTGATGTCGCACAGCGCGTAATCGCCGCCAATTTCGTTGGCGATGGCCTGCAAGGGGGCTTCCTTGCGCCCAGCGACCAGCACCCGCGCGCCTTCTTTCGCGAACGCGCGCGCCATCACCTGGCCCATGTTGTCCGGGGAAGCGGCACCCAGGATGACCGCGGTCTTGCCTTGAAGTCTGCCCATCACCACTCTCCGCCCGATCGTTCGTCATCGGACGATAGGCGACACGGATCGCTTTGGCCCTTGCCAAAAGTGTTCA
>JANMQW010000062.1:0-3634 GCA_031370725.1 Novosphingobium sp. | reverse complement strand
CGCGCCACCGGCTCGCCAAGGCCGGGGCATGAGCGAAACACCCACCCCAGAAGAACTCGTCCGCTGGCTGGTCAAACTGCTCGACGTCAAGCCGGGCGAGGGCGACGACACCTTTCTAGGACGCCGCAAACGCGGCGGGGTAGGCCGCGTGTTCGGCGGGCAGGTGATCGCGCAGGCGCTGGCCGCGGCGGAGCGCACCGTTGCCGAAGATCGCGAGGCACACTCGCTTCACGCCTATTTCCTGCGCGGTGGGAGCGAGGACCACGAAATCGAGTTTGCGGTCGCGCGCGATCTCGATGGCGGCAGTTTTTCCAATCGTCGGGTGGTCGCGAGCCAGCAGGGTCGGCCGATCCTCAACCTGACCGCATCGTTTCATCGCCGCGAAAGTGGATTTAGCCACCAGGACGAGATGCCGGTGGTGCTACCTCCCGAAGACTTGCCCCGCGAGAGCGAATTGCGCGCCAAGTATGCCGCTGACATACCCGAAGACCGCCGCGCGATGATGCTCGCCCCGCGCCCGATCGAGCTTCGCCCGGTTGAAAAGCGCCACTGGATGGGCGGAGATCCGGCGCCGCCGCTCGCTCACACCTGGTTCCGCGCGGTCGCCCCGCTGCCCGACGATGCGCGCATTCACCGCGCGGTGCTCGCCTATGCCAGCGACATGACATTGCTCGGAACATGCACCATGCCGCATCAGGTGTCGTGGTCGCGCGGCAACGTGATGGGGGTCAGCCTCGACCACGCGGTGTGGTTCCACGACGATATCCGCGCCGACGAATGGATGCTCTATGCCACCGACAGCACCTGGGCTGGGCGCGGGCGCGGCATGAACCGCGGGCGGATATTCGCGCGCGACGGTCGGCTGGTCGCCAGCGTTGCCCAGGAAGGGCTGATCCGCGTGCTGGACAAGCCCAAGATTTAGGCTTTGGCCGCCGCCTTTGCCTCGCGGCGGGCCTGGTTGCGATCCATGCGGCGGCGCAGAACGCGGCCGATCCACCAGTCGCGCGCTTCCATCCGCTCGATCCAGCCGCCATGGAAGCTGCCCCATTCCCACAACGCGACAGTCGCCAGAACCGCGGTGCTCGCCGCCGCCAGCGCCAGCCGCGGCGGCGTGTCGAGCAGTCCCCACACGCCGATTCCCACGGTCAGCCCAAGGCCGACGCCGTGCGACAGCGGATACCAGGGATTGCCGCTCGAAATCCGCTTGAACGCCATGTTGCCCCAAAGGAACAGCGCCATCGCAGAGCCCACCAGTAGCACGAACGTCTCATTGGAATGCTTGAACGGGTCGGCAAGAACCAGCTCGTCGACCACCGCGAAAACGACGATCCCGGCGACGATGGGAATATGCCAGTAGGTGAAGGCCTGGCGGGCGATCAGGCCAGGGGCGTTGTGATGCTCGATGTGCCACGCCCCCCGCGCGGCACCCACGTCGAAATAGATCCACCACAAAATGAACGAGCCGATGAACGCGTTGAGAAACGCTGCATCGAGCCCTGCCATCGGTTTTGCGCCGGCATAAGTCGCACCTGTGATGATCAGTCCCTCGCCCAGAGCGATGATGATGAACAGGCCGCAGCGTTCGGCCATGTGACTGCCCGAAATCTGCCAATCCTCGGGGCGGGATCGGCCAAGTCCCGGGAACCGGAAGAACGCCATCGGCCCGCCGTATTCTATGGCTAGCGCGGCGATCCACCACGCCATCCGCAGCGTTGGCTCGGCGCTCAGTGCGCCGACGATCCAAAGGATCGCAGTGACGCAAAACCACAACGTCACGCGCAGCATGTTGTAACCGCTGCCCTTGTGCCATTCGTCCATGGCGTAGGAAGTGTAGGCGGTGCGTCCGATCTGGACCGTCAGATAGGCGCCAGCGAAAATCCCGCCGCCGTCGCCGAACGCCCGCGGCATCGCCGCCGCCAGCACCAGGCTGCCGAGCATTACCGCGCCTATGACCATTCGGTTGGGGGCACGGTCTGGATCGATCCAGTTGGTCGCCCAGGTGGTATACATCCACGCCCACCACACCGCGAAAAACAGAATCGCCGACTGCAGAACCCCGATCCAGTCGAGGTGAACCAGAAGATAGTGCGAAAGCTGGGTGATCGCAAAAACGTAGACGAGGTCGAAGAACAGCTCGAGATTGCTTACCGAGGCGTGCCCGCCGCGATGGTTGCGCAAAAGCGATCCTTCAGCCTGACGCTTCGCCGCAGCGACTGCGGCGCCGATGCTGGGGGGCCGTTCAGCCGGCATCGGCTGAGCCGGCAAGGAACGCATCCATCGCCGAATTGACCGCACCCGGCGCCTCCCAAGGGACGAAGTGGCCGCAACCAGCGACCTTCTCGAGGCTCAGGTCGGTTACGTATTCGTCCAGACCCTCAATGTTCGCCGAGGGCAGGGCGAGGTCGTCCATCGCCCATATCACCAGCGTCGGGATCGTGAGCTTAGGTATCTGCATCCCCCCTCCTTGCGGGACCGATAGCGGCGCATCGACCGGGGGAACATCCATCGGACTTGCACGGTACCAGTTGAGCATGCCTATCGCAGCGTCAGGGTTCTGCCAGTCAGCCAGCAACGCGGCGCGCTCATCGTCTTCCATCGCAGAGCTGGACAGTTCGCCGCCAAAAGCCTTGATCAAAATCGCGGCCAGGCCGTGTTCGCGAACAAGCGCATCGTTGGCGGTATCGCGAAATGTGCGCATGTACTGGCTTGACGCGCGTTGGCCCGGATCGGTCCACAACAGCTTCTGAAACATCGCGGGGTGCGGAGCGTTGGCGATCACCGCACGGCCTACGCGGCCATTGATCTGCCCGCCCAGCGCTACCCCCCAGGCAATCGCCCCGCCCCAGTCGTGGCCGACGATGGTGAACCGGCCAACGCCCAAGGCATCGGCGAGCTGGAACACATCGCTGATCAGCTTGTCGGGGGTGTAGGCGCTGACCTCCCGCGGTTTCGACGATCCGCGATAGCCGCGCTGATCGGGGGCGATGCAGCGAAAGCGGTCGGAAAAATGCGCGATTTGGTGGCGCCATGTGCGATGCGATTCGGGAAAGCCGTGAAGGAAGATCAGCACAGGCGCGTCACGAGGGCCCAAATCGACGGTATCGATTTCAATGCCGCTGGCGAGAACGACTCTGGTTTGCTCCATGCTCACTGCGCCGCCTTGAGCTGCGCCGCATAACCGCGTGCCATCAAATCAGCGACCTGATCGAACAGCGCATCGGGGGTGCGGGTTAGTTCACCCATCTCCTTTTCGGCTCCTTGCGCGATCACAATCTCGCGTTGCCCGCCAGCCATCGCATCGAGCATCTCGGCCGCTGCAATCTGGGGATCGATGCCCTTGTCGATTACTGCGTCGCTGAACCCGCGCGCCGATCCGTCCGAGGTGAGCGCATTGCGCGAGACGTTGGTGCGGATCGATCCCGGCGCGATCCCGTGAACCGCGATCCCGTGGACCGAAAGCTCGGCACGAAGCGCGTCAGCATAGCCCAGCAGTCCGAACTTGGCGGCGCTGTAGGCGGTGCGCATCGGCACCCCCACTTTGCCCGCGATGCTGGAAATGAACGCCAGCCTGCCTGATTTGCGTGCGACCATGCGTGGCAACAGCGCCTGGGTCAGCGCGATCGGGGCGAGCAGA
>JANMQW010000047.1:0-2068 GCA_031370725.1 Novosphingobium sp. | reverse complement strand
TGCCCCACGCTCACCCGGTCGGCGGGATCGGCGCGCTTGCCATCGACCCGGATCTGCCCGGTGCGCGCCCAGCGGCTGATCGTGGCGAAGCCGATCTCTGGCAGGTTGCGCTTGAACCAGCGGTCGAGCCGTACGGCGTCGTCGTCGGGGCCGACCGTGAACTGGCGCACGGCATCGGTGGGAGCGGGAGCGCTCATGCTGCCACCCGCATAACGATCAGACCAATGTATAGCGCGGTTACCCCGGCGAGCACCGAGATTGCGGCATAGACAAAGGCGGTCCCTGGCTGGCCGCGTTCGACCAGCAGCATCATTTCCAGGCTGAACGCGCTGAAAGTGGTGAATCCGCCGAGCAGGCCCACCCCGATCAGCAGCCGCCATGTCTCGTTTGCAGAACCGTGCCGCGCCAGCCAACCGGCCAGCAGGCCCATGGCGAGGCTCCCGACAACATTGACTACCAGCGTTGCCCACGGAAACGATGCCACCGTCGCCGGACCGAGCAGCCCGGTCAGCGCCCGCCCGGTGTGATAGCGCAGCACCGCGCCCGCGCCGCCGCCCAGCGCGACGAGGCCGGTAGCGGCAAGGGGAGTGGTCGTGGTCATTCCCCGCGCCTTAGCCGCGCAACGGCGTTTGCGCAAAGAGCGCGGTTGCGCTATGCCGCTGGCTGCACCACACGCCTTTGCGCGCTTGCCTTCGGGTAGGCGGGCTGCTAGCGGCGCGGGCGCTTGAGGGGCCGTCCCGCACGGATTCGGCCCTTTGCCTGTTTTCCAATTGGGTCTCTGTGGCCGCCGTCCGGCGCCGCATACCCGCCAGTCCGAGTCGAGGTACGTTCGCTTTATGCAAATCATGGTTCGCGATAACAATGTCGATCAGGCCCTGCGCGCGCTCAAGAAGAAGCTGCAGCGCGAAGGCGTGTACCGCGAAATGAAGCTGCGCCGTCACTTCGAAAAGCCCAGCGAAAAGCGCGCCCGCGAAAAGGCCGCAGCCGTCCGCCGGGCCCGCAAGCTGGAACGCAAGCGGCTTGAGCGTGACGGCGGGAAATAAGCTTCCCGCTTGAAGCTGCCGCTTGAAGCGGCCATGACAGGGCGTCGGGCAACCGGCGCCTTTGTCGATTCTGGCCAGTCGAATCTTGGCCAGTCGATCCTTGGCCAGTCGATCCTTGGGGGGACACCATGACCGAGATCCACCGCGTACCGCTCCAGCCGATCGCCAAAGGCTCGCTGACCAAGTTGTGGCTGGGCGTGGTGATTGCGCTGCTGATCGGCGGCGGGGTCGCTTGGGCGGCGCGCTCAAACGATGTGCGGGTCCAGACTCTCACCGCTGGAACCGGCCCTTCGCCCTCGCTGCAGGATGTGGTCCAGATCAACTACGTCGCCAAGCTGACCGACGGCACCCAGTTCGATAAGGGCGAGTTGGTGCCGATGAAGCTGGATGAAGTCATTCCCGGCTTCGGCGAGGGCATCACCCGGATGCAGAAGGGCGGCAAGTATCGCCTGACCATCCCGGCCGAGAAAGCCTACGGCCCCGAAGAAAAGCGCAACCCGCAGACCGGCAAAGTGGTGATCCCGGCCAACAGCGACCTGGTGTTCGACGTCGACCTGCTCGATTTCAAGACCCGCGAAGAGGTTATGCGCCAGCAGCAGATGATGCAGCAGTTGCAACAGATGCAGGGCGGCGGTGGGCCGGGCGGGCCGGGAGTGCCCCCCATTGTACCTCCGCAATAACCTACCCGTCGCTTGAAGCCCGCATGACGCGCTGCTAGCGCGCGGGCTTCGTTTAGCCTCAACAACCGGTCGGGAAGCCATCATGTCCGTCGACAAGGCCACCGTGGCGAAGATCGCCTCGCTGGCGCGCATCCGCATGAGCGACGCCGAAGTCGCCGCGATGGTGCCCGAACTCAACAACATCCTCGGCTGGATCGAGCAACTCGGCGAAGTCGATGTCACCGGGGTCGAGCCGATGACCGCGGTGATCCCCAACCACCTGCGCCTGCGCGACGATGTGGTCACCGACGGCCGGGTGCGCGGCAAAGTCCTCGCCAATGCGCCTGCTCCCGAACACGGCTTCTT
>JANMQW010000038.1:0-5101 GCA_031370725.1 Novosphingobium sp. | reverse complement strand
AGGGCCGCATGGAACCGATCCTGCGCGGTCTGGGCTATACCAAGGGCACCGTCGGCGAACGGATGAGCGGGCTGGGCAAAGACCCGCGGTTTGTGTTCCCCCAGGGCGATGTCGGCCGCGCCGAGATCATCGCGTTGATGCGGGCCAAGATCGCCGCGGTTCGCACCCGGCTGCCCGATGCGTTCCGGCGGCTCGGGCGCGGCAATCTCGAAATCCGGCGGATCGCCCCGGCCGAAGAGGCGGGCGCACCGGGCACCTATGGCGGGCCGGGCTCGATCGACGGGAGGATTCCCGGCAAGATCTGGCTCAACCTGTCCACCACCGATCGCCACACCCGCTTCAGCATCCCCACGCTGGGTTTTCACGAAGGCATCCCCGGCCACGTCTGGCAGGGTGAATACGCCAACCAGTTACCCCTGATCCGCTCGTTGGTCCAGTTCAACGCCTATAGCGAAGGCTGGGCGCTGTATGCCGAGACGCTGGGGGATGAGTTGGGCATCTACGACGAAGATCCGGTGGGCAGGCTGGGCTACCTCCAGTCGATCGCATTCCGTGCCTGCCGGTTGGTGGTCGACACCGGGCTCCATCACAAACGCTGGACCAGCGCACAGGCGATCGAGTGGTTCGTGACCAACAACGGCACCGGCAGCAGCGAAGCCACCGCCGAAGTCGATCGCTATTGCAGCTGGCCGGGACAGGCCTGCGGCTACAAGATCGGCCACAGCGACATCCTGCGCCAGCGCGCGATCGCTCAAACGAGACTGGGTTCGCGTTTCGACTTGCGCGATTTCGACCAAGCGGTGGTCGATGGCGGCAACGTCCCGCTCGACGTGCTCGCACAAAATGTTGCGCGCTATGCCGACAAAGCTCTGCGTACGATAAAGAGCTAGCGCTTTCCGAACAGCCCCTTGGCCATGCCGGCCAGGTCGTTAAGCGGGTTTCCGTCGCCATCCTTGTCAAGACTACTCATGATTCCCGCAGCTTGTGGATTATCTTTGAGCATCTGGGCGAACTTTCCAAGCGAGCCTTCGCCGCCGATCTGGGCGACGATGCTGCTTAGCGTGCCCGTGTCGAGCCCGGTCTTGGCAGCCGCAGCTGCGACGGTATCGCCCGGTTCATGATGCGCCTGGCCGAGCGCGGCGATCGCCTTTTCAGCCATCGCCGGGTCGATCCCCAACTTGCTTGCCATGTTGGCGACATCGACGTGCTCGCTAACCTGCCCGAGGATACTGTCGAAAATGCCCATAAAGCCAATCCCATCGGTTTGCGACCCGTTGCGTCACAATGCACCGTCTATATGACGACTCCAAGCCGCAATCGACGCGATATCGGGCGAGATCCATGATCGCCGCGCCGCTTTGGAAAACAGACGATCGGGCGAATAAAAGCGCAGCGGCCAATCGCGGCGGCCGCGCTCGCTTTGCAGCATGGCGTTGACCTGTCCGACGAGCGTGACCTCGCCCGTTTCGCCAAGGTGATCGCGCACGGAGCCGACCGCAACCTGAGTGATTGTCTCGTGGTATCCCTGAGTGTCGTCGTTAACCCCGCCGAGGCTCTCGTTGTAGCGGCGGATCAGCGCGGGAAGATCCCGCTCGGCGACGATTTCGGGGCGCTCGACGACTAGCCACAGGCAAGTGGCGAGGTGCGCCTCGTGGGTCCACTCGACCTTGGCCAAAGTGCAGGCGAGAAAACCCTCGCCGACATGGCGCACAACGGCATCGTCGGCAAAACAACGGATCAGGGGGTAAGTCATGGAAACTCTCGGGTCTCTGGCGAGGCCCGAAAGCTTCCGGACCGGATCAGGCTGCGTGCGGCGCCGCCTGGCGGACGCCTTCGTCGACGTGCTCGGCAAATTGTGCGAAGTTGTCGATGAACTGGTGGACCAGCGTTTGCGCGGTCTTGTCGTACTCGGCGGGATCGGCCCAGGCACCGCGAGGATCGAGCAATTTGCTGTCCACGCCCGCCACGCTCACCGGCACCTCGAACCCGAAGTTGGCGTCCTTGCGGAACTCGGCGTTGTTGAGTGTGCCATCGAGAGCGGCGTTGAGCAGCGCGCGGGTCGCCTGGATCGGCATCCGCTTGATCCCGGGCATCGTCGCCTTGCCCCCCGACCAGCCGGTGTTGACCAGCCAGCAGGTGACCTGTCCCTTGGCGATGCGCTCTTTCAGCAGGTTGCCGTAGATCGAAGGGTGGCGCGGCATGAACGGCGCGCCAAAGCAGGTGCTGAAGGTCGCTTCGGGCTCGGTTACGCCGATCTCGGTTCCCGCGACTCGCGCGGTGTAGCCCGAGAGGAAGTGGTACATCGCCTGATCCGGGGTCAGCCGCGCAATCGGGGGCAGCACGCCATAGGCATCCGCGGTCAGCATGATGATGTTGGCGGGCACCGGGCCGAGGTTCTTGGCTGAGGTGTTGGGGATGAACTCCAGCGGGTACGAGCCGCGGCTGTTCTCGGCGAGGGTGGCGTCGTCGAAATCGAGTTCGCGGGTTTCGGGGTCCATCACCACGTTTTCCAGCACGGTGCCGAAACGCTTGGTGGTGGCAAAAATTTCGGGCTCGGCTTCGGGCGAGAGGCGGATCATCTTGGCGTAGCAACCGCCTTCGAAATTGAACACCGCGGTATCCGACCAGCCATGCTCGTCGTCGCCGATCAGAGTGCGGCTGGCGTCGGCCGAGAGCGTGGTCTTGCCCGTCCCCGAAAGCCCGAAGAACACCGCGGTCTTGCCGTCGGAGCCGATGTTGGCCGAGCAGTGCATCGGCATCACGCCCTGCACCGGCAGCAGGTAGTTGAGGATGCCGAACACGCTCTTCTTCATCTCGCCGGCATACTTGGTGCCGCCGATCAGGATCAGCTTCTCCGTGAAGTTGACCGCGATAACGGTCTCGCTGCGGCAGCCGTGTCGCGCGGGATCGGCGCGGAAGCTGGGCAGGTCGATGATCGTGTATTCGGGCGTAATGGTCGCCAGTTCGCTGGTGGTCGGGCGCACCAGCAGGGTGCGAATGAACAGGTTGTGCCATGCCAGCTCGTTGATCACGCGGACATTGACGCGATGTTCCGGCTGCGAACCGCCGAACAGATCGGCCACGTAAAGCGTCGGCTTTTCGCCCAGCGCCGCATAGAAATCGGCTTTGAGTGCGGCGAAATGTGCAGGCGTCATCGCGGCGTTGGTTTTGCCCCACCAAACGGTGTTCTCGGTCTCGGCATCGCGGACTATGAACTTGTCTTTGGCTGAACGCCCGGTGTGCTTGCCCGTTTCGACCACCAGCGGGCCATCCTTTGCCAGCGATCCCTCGCCATTGCGCACCGCATGCTCGACCAGCGCGCTGGTGCCAAGATT
Source organism: Novosphingobium sp. (assembly GCA_031370725.1). Lineage (GTDB taxonomy): Bacteria > Pseudomonadota > Alphaproteobacteria > Sphingomonadales > Sphingomonadaceae > Novosphingobium. The sequence goes on along the minus strand of JANMQW010000038.1, from coordinate 1,766 downwards.
GGCATGGATGGTAGCGCCGGTGGCGATACCCTGGGCGGATAGCGGAACGTGCAGATCGGAACCGGACAAGCGGGGCTCTCCCTTGGAGCGAAGCGGGCGACGAGCGTGAAGCCGTCGCCGATGCTGGCGTAACGATGGTTGATTCCCCGTCGCGCATAATCGCCTCACCCCGCTCCGTCAAATGACGCAATCCGGCGAATAAATTGTTGCGAAGCAGCATTCGGTGCCTGATGCGGCGGGCAGGTGTTCAGCGGCGCCAAGCGGGGCTATGGCGTGTGCCGATGCGCCATACGATCGCCCTCGTCGATGACGACCGCAACATCCTCACCTCGGTGTCGATCGCCTTGCAGGCTGAGGGATACGCAACGCGGCTCTATTCCGACGGGGAAAGCGCGCTCAAGGCGCTGAGCGAAAACCCGCCCGATCTGGCGGTGTGCGATATCAAGATGCCGCGAATGGACGGGCTGGAGTTGCTCCGCCGCCTGCGCGAGACCCCCGGCGGCGGCGCGACGCTGCCGGTCATCTTCCTCACCAGCAAGGACGACGAGGCGGACGAGGCGCTGGGCCTGGCCAGCGGCGCCGACGACTATATCGCCAAGCCGTTCAGCCAGCGCCTGCTAATCGCGCGCATAGCGGCGATCCTGCGCCGCACCGACCTGACCAAGCGCATCGCGGCGGGTGAAAGCACGGGTGAAACACTGCCCGAACCGATCGTCCGCGGGCGTCTGAAGATGGACCCCGCGCGCCATGAGGTTACCTGGGCGGGGCAGACGGTCTCGCTGACGGTCACCGAATTCCTGATCCTCGAGGCGCTCGCCCAGCGACCCGGCGTGGTCAAAAGCCGCAACCAGTTGATGGATGCCGCGTATCACGAAAACGTGTTCGTCGACGACCGCACCGTCGACAGCCACATCAAGCGCCTGCGCCGCAAGTTCCGGCTGGTCGATCCGGCCTTCGACGGTATCGATACGCTCTACGGCGCGGGCTACAGCTTTGCCGACGAGTGAGCTGCCCCAACCCGGATTAGTCACGCCCGAACCCAGCACCGGCAGACTGTTCTGGAGTCGGCGGTTCTCGCTGACAACTCGCATCCTGGCACTCAACATCATCGCCCTCGCACTGATGGCGAGCAGCCTGTTCTACCTTGATTCGCTGCGCAAGCAGTTGATCGCCGAACGATTCAAGCTCGCCCGCAGCGAGGTGGAGATCACCGCCGATGCGCTGTCGGAAACGCGCGAGGCGCAGCGCCGCCCACTGCTGGCACGGATCGCGAGCGAACAGCACTTGCGGATGCGGCTATACGACGCGCGAGGGCACCTGCTGGCAGATAGCTTTGCAATCGCCGAACCCGCGTTCGCGTTCGTCGATCCGGCGAGCGAGCCGTGGTACCAGCAGGTCGCGCGTGCACTCGATCGGGCGGTCGATTGGCTGGTTACGGCGCCACAGGTCGAAATCTACCGAGAACCGGCCACGCCGAGTGCCGCCGCGTGGCCCGAAATCGCCGCCGCGCAGTTGGCCGCCGGAAGCGTGGTCCGGCTGCGCTATGCCCCCGATCGCACCCCGGTGATCAACGCCGCAACCCCGGTCGGCGCGCGCGGCGAGATGCTGCTGTCCACCCGCAACGCGCGCGACGTGACCCAGGCGATCCGCGATGCTCGCCAGACGCTGGCGATCGTGGTGGCGGTGGCGCTGCTGCTCTCGGTCCAGCTCTCGTTGTTCCTGGCGCGAACCATCGTCCAGCCGCTGCGATCACTGGTTCGCGCCGC
>JANMQW010000017.1:0-1511 GCA_031370725.1 Novosphingobium sp. | reverse complement strand
CCCGTCGTGCTGGGCAAAGTCCGCGCCACCCAGGTGATGCGCGACGATGTGCTCAAGCACGATCAGGTGTTGCCGGTGCTGATCCACGGCGATGCGGCCTTTGCCGGGCAGGGGATCGTGTGGGAGTGTTTCGGTTTTTCGGGGGTGCGCGGCTACAACACCGGCGGCGCAATCCACTTCGTGATCAACAACCAGATCGGCTTCACCACCAGCCCGCAGTATGCGCGCTCTTCGCCCTACCCCTCGGACGTCGCAAAAGGCGTCCAGGCGCCGATCCTTCATGTCAACGGCGACGATCCCGAAGCGGTGACGTTCGCGTGCAAGCTGGCGATCGATTTCCGCCAGAAGTTCAAGCGCGACGTGGTGATCGACATGTGGTGCTATCGCCGCTTCGGCCACAACGAGGGCGACGAACCCAGCTTCACCCAGCCGCTGATGTACGCGCAGATCCGCCAGCATCCCCCGGTGAGCGCGCTCTATGCCGCGCGCCTGGTTGAGCAGAAGGTCATCGGCGATGCGTTCGCGGGCGAGACGGCCGACGCTTTCGTCGCCCACCTCGAAGAAGAGTTCGCAGGGTCCAAAAGCTACAAGCCCAACGAGGCTGACTGGTTCGCCGGACGCTGGAGCGGGCTGAGCAAGCCGGCCGATCCGGTCGGCGCGCGGCGCAACGTGCCCACCGGGATCGACCGCAAGCTGTTCGAAAGCCTCGGCCGTACGCTGACCACGGTTCCGGCCAGCCTGACGATCCACAAGACGCTCGCGCGGGTGCTCGATGCCAAGCGCGAGATGTTTGCCAACGGTTCGGGGTTCGACTGGGCGACCGCCGAGGCGCTGGCGTTCGGGTCGCTGCTCTCCGAAGGCTTCGGGGTGCGTCTGTCGGGCCAGGATTCAGGGCGCGGCACCTTCAGTCAGCGCCACTCGGTGTGGGTCGATCAGACTGACGAGCACCGCTACGTGCCGTTGTGGTCGGTTCCGCACGGGCGCTTCGAGGTGCTCGACAGCACGTTGTCCGAATTCGGCGTGCTCGGCTTCGAATACGGCTATGCGGTCGCCGATCCCAAAACGCTGGTGCTGTGGGAGGCCCAGTTCGGCGATTTCGCCAACGGCGCGCAAACCATCATCGACCAGTTCATTGCGGCGGGCGAGGCCAAGTGGCTGCGCGCCAACGGACTGGTGATGCTGCTGCCCCACGGCTACGAGGGTCAGGGTCCAGAGCATTCCTCGGCGCGGCTCGAACGATTCCTCCAGCTGTGCGCGCAGGACAATCTCCAGGTCTGCAACATCACTTCGCCAGCCAACTATTTCCATGTCCTGCGGCGCCAGATGCATCGGGGCTTTCGCAAACCGCTGGTGATCATGGCGCCCAAGTCGCTGCTGCGGCACCCGCTGGCCAAGTCGGCAGCCGAGGACTTCATCGGCGAAGGCCATTTTCGCCGGATCCTGTCGGACTCTAACGGAGCGGAGGATGCGAAGACCCGCCGTCTGGTGATGTGTTCGGGCAAAGTCGCATA
>JANMQW010000001.1:0-1928 GCA_031370725.1 Novosphingobium sp. | reverse complement strand
CGGGACTTCGACCTACGACGGCCTCGCGCTGGCGTGGGCGGTGGTCGAGGCGGTCCACGAACAGAACCGCTGCCGCTGCCTGTTCGCGACGCACTATCACGAGCTGTCGCGGCTGGCCGAAACCTGCGACGCGTTATCGCTCCACCACGTCCGCGCACGCGAATGGAAGGGCGATCTGGTGTTGTTGCATGAGGTTTCCGAGGGCCCGGCGGATCGCAGCTACGGCTTGGCAGTGGCGCGGCTTGCGGGTGTTTCGCCGACCGTGCTCAAACGCGCCAAGGCGGTTCTCGACAAGCTCGAGAAGGGCCGCGCCGCGACCGGCGGGCTGGCTGCTGGACTGGACGACTTGCCGCTGTTCGCCGCGGCGATGGCGGCCGAAGAGGAAGTTTGCGACGAACTGCGCGAGCGTTTGAAAGTGCTCGACGTCGATGCGCTGTCGCCGAGGGAGGCGCTTGAGGAGTTGTACCGGCTGAAGCGGGAGGCAAATTCCTAAACGTCATGCCAGCGAAAGCTGGCACCTCGTTCGTCAACGAGTAAGCTATCAGCATGCAACGCGGCGGCTGGACTTATGTAATGACGAACAAGCCTCGCGGCGTACTTTATATCGGCGTAACCGCGGACATCTCGGCACGCGTCGCTCAGCACAAGGCGGGAACGGGTTCGCAATTCTGCCGGAAATACAATCTGGACAAGCTGGTGCTCGTGGAGGGGCACGCAACGATCGAGGAAGCTATCGCTCGCGAGAAAGCTATGAAAGCTTGGAAGAGGGCTTGGAAGATGGAACTCATCGAGAAGTCCAATCCCGGCTGGGGGGATTACTCTTCCGACCTGCTTTGACGGGACGAGGTCCCAGCTTTCGCTGGGATGACGGTCAAAGCGACAGAAACAGCCCCGCCAGCGCCGCGCTGAGCAAATTCGACAAACTCCCTGCGACCAGCGCCTTGATCCCCAGCCGGGCGATATGCGGGCGCTGGTTGGGGGCGAGGCCGCCGGTCACCGCCATCTGGATCGCGATCGAGCTGAAGTTGGCGAAGCCGCACAGCGCAAACGTCACCACCGCGACCATGTGCGGGGTGAGCGCGGTGTCCTTGCCCAGCTCGATGAAAGCGACAAATTCGTTGAGCACCAGTTTGGTTCCGAACAGGCCGCCGGCGTGGAGTGCCTCGGTCCAGCTCGCCGCGCCGAGCAGCCACATCACCGGGGCGAAGGCATAGCCGATGATTCCCTGGAAGCTCAGTTCGGGGTAGCCAAACCAGCCGCCGACGCCGCCGAGGATGCCGTTGGCCAGCGCAACCAGCGCGACGAACGCGAGGACCATCGCGCCCACCGCGACCGCGAGCTTGACCCCGGTCTGCGCGCCCTGGCTGGCGGCCATGATGATGTTGGCGGGGCGTTCTTCATCGGGTTCGACCGGGGATGGCTCGATCGATGCCGGGCCAAGATCGGGTGGACTGTGCGGATTGGTCAGCGGATCGCCCGCGACTGGCCCGCCCTCGTTGATTTCCGCGGCGATCGCGGCGCGAACCTCGGGATCGGGTTCGACGCGGACCGGCTCGTCGGGCATGATTAGCTTGGCCATCAGGATGCCCCCCGGCGCGCTCATGAACGCGGCGGCGACGAGGTAGTCGATGCGGATGCCCATGCTGGCATAGGCCGCCAGGATGGGTCCCGCGACGCCGGCCATGCCCACGGTCATCACCAGGAACAGCTGCGACTGGTTGAGCCCGGCGAGATAGGGCCGGATCACCAGCGGGCTTTCGCTTTGCCCGACGAAGATGTTGGCGGCGGCGGTCAGGCTCTCGACTTTGCTGATCCCGGTGATCTTCTCCAGCGCGCCGCCGATCCAGCGGATGATCAGCTGCATGATCCCCAGATAATAGAGGATCGAGATCAGCGCGGCGAAGAAGATGATCACCGGCAGCGCGGCG
>JANMQW010000007.1:0-1564 GCA_031370725.1 Novosphingobium sp. | reverse complement strand
CGGTTGAGTTTGTCTTGCGCCTCGCGGGTGATGAACACGCCTTCGCGCAAGTATTGCGCGCGCGCTTCGTCGAGGTTGGGGCGGCTCAGCGTCAGCGCGGGGAGCTGGACGTCGAGCGTCTTGCTGGCCTGGTTCCAGGCGAGCCGGTCGCGGTTCATCGCCGAGAGATCGAGCGTGTAATCGACCCGCGCGGGGATCACCGCGACCTGTTTGGATTTGACCAGCCCGAAATAGCGGCTGTCGTCGCTCGCCACCACGGGGGCGAGTTGCGCGCTGAACACGGTCAGGCGGTTCTGCTTTTCGAACGCGACGAGGCTGGTGGCGAGCGGATCGCCGAGCCTTTCGGGCTTGAAGAAACCGAACCACGCCAGCGCGGCGAGCGTGACGAGGAACAGCAGCCACGGCAGCGCCGAGGCCCGCGCGACATTGCCCTCGCGCCGTACTTCGGGGAGCGGGGCCGCAGAAGGTGCCGGGGCGGTCGCGCCAGTCAGGTTCGGGGCTAGTTTGGGATCGTCCATAGTTCACCCGAACGGCTGACCCGCCCCTGTCGTTCCAGATCGATCAGATGCGCCAGCACCGAACGCCCTGCCGCGCCCGCCAGCCGCGGATCGAGGCCCTTGTACATGCGGGTGACCATCGCCGGGATTTCTTGCGGCCCCTCGCCCAGCAGGCGCACGATCTGGCTCTCGCGCTGGCGGCGGTGGCCCATCATTCCGCGCACCAGCTGGCGCGGGTTGTCCACCGCCGGGCCGTGCGCGGGGTAGAGCACGCGGTCCGACCGGTCGTGAAGCTTCTGCAGGCTCGCCATATACGCGGCCATGTCGCCGTCCGGCGGCGAGACCACGCTGGTCGACCAGCCCATCACATGGTCGCCGGTGAACAGCGCGCCGCTTTCGACCAGCGAATAGCAAAGGTGGTTGGAGGTGTGGCCGGGGGTGGCGACCGCCTCGAGCGTCCAGCCCTCACCGCTGATGCGCTCACCATCGGCCAGGATCCGGTCAGGGGCATAAGTTGGATCAAACGCGGCGTCCGCCCGTGGTCCGTCGTCGGCCAGCACCAGCGGCGCGCAGCCGATGATCGGCGCCCCAGTCGCGGCCTTGAGCGGGGCAGCGGCGGGGGAATGATCGCGGTGGGTGTGGGTGCAGACGATCGCGATCAGTTTCGCGTCACCGATCGCTGCGAGGATCGCCGCGACGTGGCCCCCGCCGTTGGTGTCGGCATGGCCCGCCTCGCCCGTCCCCGCCGGGCCCGGATCGATCACCGCCACCTCGCTGCCCTCCCCGACGATGTAGGTCTCGGTCCCGGTGAACGTGTACGGTGACGGGTTGGGCGCGAGCACGCGGCGGACCAGCGGCTCAAGCTGTTCGGCAAGGCCCGTGGGCCAAGGCTGAGGGGGGAAATCGACCATTCAGGCGTTCACATCGGCATAGTGCGAAGGCGGCTGGATCACGTCCATCCGTTCGGCCAGCAACGGGCGGAAGCTGGGGCGGCTCTTGAACACCGAATACCAGCTGCGCGCCTGTTCGTGGTTCGACCAGTCGATCCCGCCGAGATAGTCGGCGAC
>JANMQW010000004.1:0-4538 GCA_031370725.1 Novosphingobium sp. | reverse complement strand
CAACGGACGGCGTGTGCTGGGCGGCGATGGCGATGCGCCGGGGCACGGCTGGATGGAGCTGCTCGGCAGCGGGATGGTCAGTCCGCGCGTGCTGGAATTCTGCGGGCTCGATCCCGCCGAATGGCAGGGCTTCGCGTTCGGGGTGGGGGTCGATCGGCTGGCGATGCTCAAATACGGAATGGACGATTTGCGCGCGTTCTTCGACGGAGATCTGCGCTGGCTGCGCCACTATGGCTTTTCCGCGCTCGACGTGCCGACGCTGTCAGCCGGGGTGGGAGCGCGCTCATGAAGTTCTCGCTCTCCTGGCTGATGGACTTTCTCGAGACCGATGCCGACGTTGCGGCGATCGCGGCCAAGCTCAACGCGATCGGGCTTGAAGTCGAAGGGATCGAAGACCCGGCGGCGCGGCTGGCGGGCTTCCGCATTGCCCGCGTGCTGACCGCCGAGCGCCACCCCAACGCCGACAAGCTGCAGGTGCTGAGCGTCGATATTGGCGACGACGCGCCACTGCAGGTGGTTTGTGGGGCGCCCAATGCACGGGTCGGGCTGATCGGCGTGCTGGGCCTGCCCGGCGCGGTGGTTCCGGCAGGGGGCTTCGAGCTTAAGAAGAGCGCGATTCGCGGGGTTGAATCCAACGGCATGATGTGTTCGGTGCGCGAGCTTGAGCTTGGCGACGAGCACGACGGGATCATCGAATTGCCCGCCGATTCCCCCATCGGTCAGGCCTTCGCCGATTACGCCGGATCGGACCCAGTGTTCGACGTCAGCGTCACTCCCAACCGGCCCGATTGCATGGGCGTTCACGGCATAGCGCGAGACTTGGCCGCGGCGGGTCTGGGCAAGCTCAAGCCGCGCGCGATCAAAACGGTTGCCGGGAGCTTCCCGTGCCCCACAGAAATCCGCACCGACGACGCCGAAGGCTGCCCGGCGTTCTACGGCCGGGTGATTCGCGGCGTAACCAACGGCGCCTCGCCTGCGTGGATACAGGCGCGGCTCAAAAGCGCGGGGCAGCGGCCGATCTCGGCGCTGGTGGACATCACGAACTATCTGATGCTCGGCTGGGGCCGCCCGGCGCACGCTTACGACCTCGCCAAACTCACCGGCGCGGTGATCGCGCGGCGCGCGGTGGACGGCGAGGGGGTGACCGCGCTCAACGGCAAGCACTTCGTGCTCGACCATCAGATGACCGTGATTGCCGACGATGCCGGGGTCCACGACATCGCCGGGATCATGGGCGGCGAGCGTTCGGGCTGTTCGGAAACCACCCGCGACGTGCTGCTGGAGGTCGCGTACTTCGATCCGGCGCGAATCGCGCGCACCGGGCAGGCGCTGGCGCTGGCCAGCGACGCGCGCAGCCGGTTCGAGCGCGGGGTCGATCCAGAGTTTGTCGAGCCGGGGCTGGATTTGCTGACCGCGCTGATCCTGGAGATCTGCGGCGGCGAGGCTTCGGCCATCGTCCGCGCCGGGGCATTGCCCGCCGCGCAGCACACGGTGAACTATGATCCGGCGCTGTGCGGCAAGCTTGGCGGGGTTGACGTCACGCCGTCACGTCAGCGCGAAATCCTCGAAACGCTGGGGTTTTCGGTGGTCGAGGGCGAAGTGCACTGGATCGTAACTGCTCCCGGATGGCGTCCCGACATCGATGGCGCCGCCGATCTGGTCGAAGAAATCGTGCGGATTCACGGGCTCGACAACGTGCCCTCGACCCCGCTGCGGCGCACCGATGGCGTGGCCCGCCCCACCGCGACTCCTGCGCAGGCGCTGGAACGCAAAGTCCGTCGTGCCGCCGCCGCACGCGGGTTGGTCGAGGCAATTACCTGGTCATTCCTGGGCGACCTCGAGGCGGAAGCTTTCGGCGGCGGCGCATGGAGCCTCGCCAATCCGATCAGCGAGGACCTCAAGGTCATGCGCCCCTCGCTGCTCCCCGGCCTGCTCACCGCCACCCGCCGCAACCTCGATCGCGGCGCGGCCAGTGTACGTCTGTTCGAAATCGGGCGGCGGTACTTGAGCGACGGCGAACGTCCGACTCTGGGGCTGGTGCTGGCAGGCGAACGCACCGCGCGCGGCTGGGCGAGCAGCAAATCGCAAGGCTTCGATGCCTTCGACGCCAAGGCCGAAGCGCTAGCGCTGCTGGCCGAGGCGGGAGCGCCGATCGAAAGTCTGCAAGTCATGGGAGAAGCGGGGGCGCAATTCCACCCCGGCCAGTCGGCTACCTTGCGGCTTGGCCCCAAGACGGTGCTGGCACGGTTCGGGATGCTCCACCCCGCCACCGCGCGCGCCTTCGATCTCGACGGGCCAGTGGCCATGGCCGAGGTGTTCCTAGACGCCATCCCCGTCCGCAAAGCCGCCGTGTTCGCCCGATCCGCCTATGCCCCGCCGACGCTGCAGGCGATCACCCGCGATTTCGCCTTCTTTGTCCCGCTTGCGCTGGCTGCCGGCGACCTCGTCCGCGCGGTGCGCAGCAGCGACAAGGTCAACATCGTCGCCGCTCGCCTGTTCGACGATTTCCGCGGTGCCGGAGTGCCCGAGGGGCAAAAGTCGCTGGCGGTCGAAGTCACCCTCCAGCCGCAGGACAAGAGCTTCGACGAAACCGCGCTCAAGGCGATCGCCGAGCGCGTGGTAGCGGCGGCGGCGAAGCTGGGCGCAAGCTTGCGTGGCTGACGGTCTGGTCGCAATCACCTCGGGCGAAATGACCGCGAAGCTCAATCCGCTGGGCGCGGAACTGTGGTCGCTGAGCGACCGCGCCGGACGGGAGTATATGACCGACGCCGATCCGGCGTTCTGGACCGGACACGCGCCGCTGCTGTTTCCAATCGTCGGGATGCTCAACGCGAATCTCTATCGTATCGACGGGCAGGAATACGCGATGGCCAAGCATGGCTTTGCCCGCAAATCGCGGTTCGAGGTTTTGTCCGCCTCTCCAGACAACGCGCGGTTCCGTCTGATGGATACGGCGCAAACGCGCGCGATCTTCCCCTTTGCCTTCGCGCTCGAGATCGAATTCCACATCGCCGGGGCGACGCTGGCGATCACCGCCACGGTTACCAATCCGGGCGAGCAGGCCCTGCCGTTCAGCTTTGGCTTCCACCCGGCATTCGCCTGGCCATTGCCCGGCGGCGCGGACAAGGACGCGCACCGCGTGGTGTTCGCGCAACCCGAACCAGCACCGATTCGCCGTATCGATCCCGCGTCAGGCCTGCTCGTGCCCAAATCGCATCCGACTCCCGTCGAAGGATCCACCCTGACGCCGACAGCAAGACTGTTCGAGCCTGATGCGTTGATCTGGGACCACCTCGCCAGCCGCGCGCTGTCGTTCGGTGCGCCGGGCGGATCGTGGATCGACCTCGCTTTTCCCGACACCCCGCTGTTGGGCATCTGGCAAAAGCCGGAGGCGCACTATTTGTGCCTCGAGCCTTGGCAGGGGATCGCCGACCCAATTGGCTTTACCGGGGATTTTCGCGACAAGCCCGGCGTGGCTGAACTGGCAGCGGGCGATTCGCGGCAGTTTCGGCTGACGATTACCGTTCGCCCAGCCTGATCACGCCTTCTCGAGCAGCCCTTCGCGCGCGATCCGTTCCTTCCACACCATTGGCGCGAGCTGATGGACGTTTTGCCCCGCCGAATCGACCGCGACGGTCACCGGCATGTCCTTGACCACGAATTCGTAGATCGCCTCCATCCCGAGGTCCTCGAATCCGACCACCCTCGATTCCTTGATCGCCCGCGCCACCAGATAGGCCGCGCCGCCCACCGCCATCAAATAGGCAACCTTGTGCTCGGCAATGACCTTGGTCGCGCCTTCGCCGCGCTCGGCCTTGCCGATCATCGCCAAGAGGCCGAGTCCCACCATCATGTCGGTGAACTTGTCCATCCGTGTCGCGGTAGTCGGGCCGGCGGGACCGACGACCTCGCCCATGATCGGATCGACCGGGCCGACATAATAGATCGCGCGGCCGCGGAAATCGACCGGAAGCTCCTCGCCCCTGGCCAGCATGTCTTGGATCCGCTTGTGCGCGGCATCGCGCCCGGTGAGCATCGCCCCGTTGAGCAGCAGCCGATCGCCATGCTTCCAGCTTTTCACTTCCTCGGGGGTGAGGTGGTCGAGATCGACCCGCTTGGCGGCCGCATCGGGTGCCCACGAGACTTTGGGCCAATCATCGAGATTGGGCTGTTCGAGGAACGCCGGCCCCGAGCCATCGAGGGTGACATGGGCGTGGCGGGTGGCCGAGCAGTTGGGGATCATCGCCACCGGCTTGCCCGCGGCATGGCACGGCCATTCCTTGATCTTGACGTCGAGCACCGTCGTCAGCCCGCCCAGCCCCTGCGCGCCGATCCCCAGCGCGTTGATCTTGTCGTACAGCTCGACCCGCAGCTTCTCGGTATCGGTCACCGCGCCCCGCGCCTTGAGATCGTGGATGTCGATCTCTTCCATCAGCGATTCCTTGGCGAGCAGGATGCACTTTTCCGCGGTGCCGCCGATCCCGATCCCGATCTGGCCCGGGGGACACCATCCCGCGCCCATCGTCGGGATCGTTTCG
>JANMQW010000438.1:0-12143 GCA_031370725.1 Novosphingobium sp. | reverse complement strand
CACCGCGCTGCTGTGTTTTGTTGTCGGCGAGTTTCTGGTGCGGCTGGGCGTCGGCGGCAGCACGCTGGGCGCCGGGGGGCTGGGGTTCGCCGTCCTCGTGCTGTTCAACTTGGTCAACGCCGCCGGCACACGCGCTGGCGGGGCGGCCCAGGTCGCACTTTCGAGTGCCAAGGGGGCCGTTCTCCTCGGGCTGGTCGTCGTGCTGTTCGCCCAGCCGGGCGCAAGCGCCGCGGCCGCGCCCGCTGCCGTGGGCGGATGGATGGCGTTCGGCACCGCCATCCTTGTGATCATCGGCACTTACAACGGGTGGGCCGATCTGGTGATGTACGGAGAAGAGATCGAGAACCCGGGCCGGTCGTTCCCGCGCGCGATGTTTGGCGGCATCATCGGGGTCGCGGCGCTCTATTTGCTGGTCAACCTGGCGCTGCTTCACGTCATGACGCCGGTGGAGATGGCCGGATCGGACTTTGCCGCGGCCGATGCCGCCGGCGGCGTATTCGGGGCGCGGGGCGACCTGGTGTTCACCGCGTTCGGCGCACTGTCGGTCGGCGCGATCGCCAACTTGGGCGTCATGACGACGTGCCGACTGGTCTTCGCCATGGCGCGCAGCGGGATGCTGCCCCATGGCCTGACGCGGGTCAGCCGGCTGGGCACGCCGATCCCGGCTATGCTGGTCTCATCGGCATTCGCTGCGGCGTTCCTCGTTTCCGGAAGCTACCTGACGCTGTCCGCGACGTCGGTTTCGCTGTCGCAAGCCATGCTCGCGATCACCGCGGCGGCGGCGCTGGCGCTACGCGTGCGGTCGCCGGAAATGCTCCGCCCCTACCGCGCTCCGCTCCAGCCGTGGTCGTTGTGGGTCGCACTCGCGCTCAACCTGGCGCTGCTGGCGGTGTTTATAGTGCAGGATCCGTTCAACGCCTTGCTGGGTTTCGCGCTCGTAACCCTGCTCGCTGCCGGTGCCCTGGTGGCTGGCAAGGTTACCGATCCCGAGGCGGCGCCGACAAGTATCATCGCTGGAGCAAACGCATGGCAATCACCCGACTGAATTCGGCCGAACGCGACGCAGCACTCGCCCGGCTGCCGCAGTGGACTTTGCGTGAGGATGGGCTGGCGATCGTACGCAAGCTCAAGTTTGCCGACTTCGGCGAGGCGTTCGGATTCATGACCCGCGTGGCCATCGCCGCGGACAAGGCCGACCATCATCCCGAATGGTTCAACGTCTACAACCGCGTGGAAATTACCCTGACCACCCACGACGCGGACGGACTGAGCGCGCGCGATGTGGCGCTGGCCGGGGCGATCGATGCGATGCTGGGGTAAACTTCAAGCCGCGGGCGGATCGAGCACCAGCCGGTCCCTGATCGCATCATAGCGCACTCCGATACCGAGCGCGCGAAGGGCCTCGAGGCTGACGTAGTCTTCGCCCAGTCCCGCGGGCACAGCCTTCTCGCCTGCCTGCGCGGAGATGATCGCGGCGAGGCGCTTGCCTTGGGCATAGACTTTGGCGTTGCCGTCGATCCGGATGGGCACGCGCCCGGCGTCGACCCCGGCGATGCTGACAGGCTTGTCGATCTCGATCGCGTCGCCCGCGTTGGCCCCGCCGGCCAGGCTGTAGCTGAGCGCGATAATCCCCGGAACGTGGCGGCGCGGCGCTCCGCGGGCGACGGTTGGCACTGGGATCGCCGAAGCGCCGGCAAGCGCAGCCGTTGAAGGCAATGCCAACGGCTGCGGCGCTTCGTCGGTCGATGGTTCGGGCGCTTTAGCTATCTCGACCAGCGGCGCCTCGCGCGCGGCCGGGCTGGCGGAAATCGGCGCCGCGCGGTGCGCAACGGGCAGCGCAAAGCGCACCGCGTAACCCTCGCGCGCGATCTCCGGCAGCGTACCCAATCCCAGCCCCGGCGCGGCCACCACGCTGCCCGCCGCAATCACGCAGACCAGCGCGATAACCGCGAGCGGTGTGCGGCGGGCGACAGCTTCGCTGCGTTTGACGGTGAAGCGCACGACTCGGAACCTCCCCCTGCAAGCGCCGTGATAATCCCCCAAAGCCTGCGCGAACGCAAACTTATCCACAGGGACGGGTCAGGCCCCAGCCGCGGCCTGTGCCTCTTTCGCTACCACCCGGCGCAGCGCGTTGGCATAAGTCTCGGGGTCCTGTGCGCCGGGGATCAGGTATTTGCCGTTGACCAGCATCGCGGGGACGCCGCTAATGTTCATGTCCCACGCCTGCGCTTCTTCGGCGCGGACGCGATCGCTCAACACCGGATCGGCAAACGCAACCTCCGCCTCGTGCCGCGGCAGATTGAGCCCGGCGTAGATATCGGCCAGCACCTCAGCCTCGGAGACATCGCGGCGCTGCTGGAAGTGCGCGTCGAACAACGCCAGCTTGAGGCGGGTCTGCGCGGCCGGGCCATGCGCGGCCAGCGTGTGGGTGAGCAACTTGTGCGCCAGAAAGCTGTTGCGCATCCGCGCGGGTGGCGGATCGCCCCCGTCTGCGATTGGGCCGGTGTAACGGAACGAGTAACCGGCGGCCTCGGCGATGCTGCTCATCCGTTCGCGCCCCGCCTCGGCTTCGGCGGGCGAGCGGCCATACTTGCGCTGGACGTGCGCTGCGCTGTCCTCGCCTTCGGGCGGCATGTCGGGGTTGAGCTCGAACGCGTGCCAGCGCACTTCGGCTTCGATCTCGCCTTCCAGCGTCGCGAGGCCGGTCTGAAGCTGTTTGTAGCCGATGATGCACCACGGGCACATTACATCGGACCAGATATCGATGGTCACTTGTGCGGTCATTGCTCGAGCCACCACTTCAACAGGTGGTGCGCAACCGCGTGTGGCGGCGGCGCGATGAACGCGACACCATCTTCGCCGCGCGTGCCCGCGGCCATCGCTTCGGCCACTTCATCGCGGCTGAACCAGCGCGCTTCCTCGATTTCCTTGGCGTCGATCGTCAGTTCCGCGCTGTCGGCGTGGGCGTGGCAGCCTATCATCAGCTGGCTTGGGAACGGCCACGGCTGGCTGGCGACGTAAGTCACCCCGCGCACCCGCACTCCGGCTTCCTCGAACACCTCGCGCGCAACGGTCTCCTCGATCGATTCGCCCGGTTCCATGAACCCGGCCAGCGCGGAATAGCGACCCGTGGGCCACATCGCCTGACGCCCCAGCAGCAGCTTCGCGTCATGTTCCACTAGCATGATCGTCACCGGATCGACCCGCGGAAAGTGTTCGGCCTTGCAGCCTGCACAAACCCGTTGCCACCCGCCCTTGGTCGGTTTGGTCGGCTGGCCGCAACGCGCACAAAAGCGGTGGCGGGCGTGCCAATCGACCAGGCTGCGCGCGGTGCCGTAGATCGCCAGATCACCGTGATCGAGCGATGCCAGCGCACGCCACAGTGCGGGATTGAACGCCGCGACGCTGGTGGAAAGATCGGGACGAACTTCGGCGAAACACCCGCGTGGCGAATCGGGGCCCCCCAGCAGTCCCAGGAACACCAGATCGCTTTCCTGATCGGCATCGGCCAGCGTGCCCCATTCCAGGGTGTTGTCGGGGGTAACCGAAGGCGACAGGCCATCCAGCTTGAGCAGCCGCGCGCGCCAGTCCATCAGCGCTTCTAGCTGCGCGGGATCGTTGCGGATCGCGTCGGCGCGATCGAGTTGCGCCCCGGCAAACGCGATCGCGCCGCTGTCAGGGCCGCTTGTCACGCCGGTTTCTTCCCACGCGGCGCCATCGCCACCAGATCGGCCATCACCGCTGTCGGGAAATCTGCGTGCACCGAATAGGCCTCGGACGGCATGTACTGGGTATAGAGACTGGCACGCAGCCCGTATTTGAGATCGACCAGCGCAACCGTGCCCGCCGCGCCGCCCCAGCCATAAGTCCCCACAGCATCGCCCAGCCCGACCCGGCCGCCGGCTCCGAAGCCCGCTCCGTTTGCAAACGTGCCCTTGGTGGCGACTCCGGCGGGCAGCAGGTTGCTGGTCCCGGTGCGGATCGCGCGGTCGCTCATCACGCGCTTGCCATCAAGTTTGCCATAGTTGGCAATCATCCGCAGGAAGCGGTCGTAGTCGCGCGGGCTGGTTACCAGCCCCGCCCCGCCCATCGGGAACGGCGGCTTTTCGGCAAAGATCGAGGCTTCGGCGGGATCGATCGGCAGCGGCGTTCCGGCCACGATCGCGTAATTGGTCGAGAGGCGGTGGAGATCGCTGGCGGGGACCTGGAAGGTGCTGCTGGTCATCCCCAGCGGACCGAACATCCGTTCTTGCAGGAACACGTCGAACGGCTTGCCGCTGACCACCTCGATCACCCGCCCCATCAGATCGAGCGCGACCGAATAGCTCCACTGCGTACCCGGCTCATAAACCAGCGGCAGATCGGCCAGGCGATCGGCGAACAGCGTCAGGCTGCCCACCGGCTTACCGCGTTCGAGCCCGGGGATCGGCACTTTGCTGACCTGCCCGGGGATCACCCCCGCAGCGGTGTAAGCGTCCTTGATCGGACCCTTCTGGATGATCGAATAGCCAAGGCCAGCACTGTGGGTCAGCAGCATGCGGATCGTGATCGGAGTTTTCGCGGGGCGCAGATCGGTGATCGAGCCATCGGGCGTGACCTGGACCTGCATCTTGGTAAACTTGGGCAGAATATCCGACAGCGGCTGGTCCAGGCTCATTTTGCCCGCATCGATCAGCATCATCGCCGCCATCCCGGTGACCGGCTTGGTCATCGAATAGACCCGATAAAGCGTGTCGAGCGTTTCGGGATCGCGATCGTTGAAGCCTTCGGTGCCGCGCGCGATCACTGTCGCCTTGTCCTGCCCGAAGCCAAGCGTGGCGAGCATTCCCGAGACCTTGCGTTTGGCAACGTAGCCATCGACCATTGCAGTAACAGCGGGGAACTTGCCCGACGCGGCTGCAGCAGGTTTGGCAAGCGCGGCGTGCGGCGCGAACGCGGTGCCGAGGCCGAGCAGCGCGGCATTGCCGAACAACGTGCGGCGCGAAAGGGGTCCTTCAGGAAGATTCATGCGATAGGTCCTCTAATGAAATGGTTTGGGCGTTCTCTGCGCGCGGCTGACGAACCCGTCAATCGCCGCTCTTGTCAGACGATGGTGCGTTACCTAGATAATACACATGCTCAACCTCACCTCAATCCTCCTCGGCCTCGTCGCGTTGCTCCTGGCGATCCCTTCCGCGATCCCGTTCCTCGGCTGGGGTAACTGGATCGTCCTGCCGATCGCCATTCTCGGCGCCGGGCTGGGCGCGCTTTCATCGAAAAACGGCGGGCGTAACTTCTGCCTGATCGTGCTGCTGATCGCAGTGGTCCGGCTGAGCCTGGGCGGCGGTATTTTTTAGCGCTCCTGCCCCTCCCGCTTGCGGGAGGGGCAGCGAGACTTGGCAGCCTGCTGCCTAGTCGCAGCGGGGTGGGCCTTCCGGCCCAGCGCTGCGCGCGCCCACCCCTAGCCCCTCCCGCAAGCGGGAGGGGAATTAGCCAACGCCAACCGCGCCGCCTTGGCAAACAGCGTCGGCAAACCGGCGTCCTCAAACCGGGTCAGAGGCCACCACTCACCCTCACCCGTTACGCTGTCCCCCGCAAAAATCTCTAGTTCAAGGTCGAAGTGCGTGAAGCTGTGGCGGACCAGTCCCAGCACCTCGCCCGCTGCCGCACCGCTGCCATCGCCCCGCGCGCTCCAGCCATCGTCGGGTAGCGCACGCATCCCGCCGAGCATGCCCTTGGGCGGACGGCGGACGAGCCACACCGCATCTTCCTGTACGATCCAGTAGGCCCGCCCGCGGCGCAGCGGCTTGGCTTTTTTCTTCGCCTTGAGCGGAAACGCCTCGGGCGCGCCCGCAGCATAACCAGCGCATGCCTCCCGCAAGGGACATAGCAGACAGCGGGGATTGCGGGTCGTGCAGATCGTCGCGCCCAGATCCATCATCGCCTGTGCAAAATCGCCCGCGCGTAACTCGGGCGCGATCCGCTCGGCCGCTTTTCGGATCGCTGCCTTGCCACCCGGCAGCGGCTCGCCGATCGCGAACAACCGCGCGGCTACGCGTTCGATATTCGCATCGACCGGCACCGTAGCCCGTCCGAATCCAATCGCCGCGACCGCCGCTGCGGTATAGGCGCCGACGCCGGGCAATTCGCGCAAGCCTGCTTCAGTATCGGGGAATCCGCCGCGCCCCGCCACCTCGCGAGCACAGGCGATCAGATTGCGGGCGCGGCTGTAATAGCCCAGCCCGGCCCACGCGCTCATCACTTCGGCCTCGTCCGCCGCAGCAAGATCGGTGACCGTCGGCCAGCGTGCGGTGAACCGCGCGAAATATGGCGCAACCGCAGCCGTCGTCGTTTGCTGGAGCATCACTTCGGACAGCCACACGCGATAGGGCCAGTCCTGACCCAAAGTGGCCGGATCGGTCCCCGGTGGCGCACGCCAAGGCAGCATGCGGGAATGACTATCGTACCAGGCGAGGAGCGTTTCCGAGATGGTCTGCATCCTTCAGCTATGGCATGGGCGCGACGACGATGGAAAGCGCGCCGCCTCCCCCGAAGCCCAAGCCCGCACCAAAGGCGGCAGCCAAGCCTTACGAACGCCCGCGTGGCGGCGTGGCGCGGTCGATTGCCGAGCTGATGCCCGAGATCGGGCGCACCGCGTTCCGCAGGTTCGGGTTCGTTCAGTCGAGCGTGGTCACCCGCTGGCCCGAGATTGTCGGCCCGCGCCATGCCCGCGCCTGCGCGCCCGAATCGATCCGTTTCCCGATCGGCGAGAAGCGCGACGGCATCCTCCAACTGGTGGTCAAACCCGCGTTCGCGCCGATCATCCAGCACTCGATCCCCGAGATCATCGAGCGGGTAAACCGCTTCTTCGGCTATTCTGCGGTGGCCAAGGTCAAGCTTCGGCAAGGCGAGGTTCAGGCACCGCCTGCTGTGGCGCAAGCAAGCCGCGCCGCGCCGCCGTCGCTCAAGCCGATCCCGTTCGAATTGGGCGACAGCTTGCGCGACATCGGCGACCCGGAACTGCGCACGGTGCTCGAATCGCTCGCCCGGAGCCTGGGAACCGCAGCGCAAGACGGCAAGGATGAGGACGACGATGCGAAATGAAGTGAAGATCGCAGGGCTTGCGCTGGCGTTGGTTGCCGGGGCGGTTGTCGCTCAGGCCAAGCCCACGCCGACCAAAGCTCCCCCGGCCAACGCGCTCGCACGCGACTGGAACAACGTCGTCGCGCTTACCCCGCAAGGTACCCACCTGCTCGGCAACCCGGCGGCCAAGGTCAAGCTGACCCAGTTCATCAGCTATACCTGCCCCCACTGCGCCCATTTCGAAGAACAAGCCGAAGCCCCACTCAAGCTGGTGCTCGTCGCCACCGGCAAAGGCTCGGTCGAAGTTCGCAATTTTATCCGCGATCCGATCGATATGACCGTTGCGCTGCTCACCAACTGCGGTCCGGCGACGAAGTTCTTTGGCAACCATGCCGCGTTCCTGCGCAGGCAAGGCACGTGGATTAAGCCGATGGCCCACCCCAGCCCGACCCAGCAGACGCGCTGGAGCGGCGGCGGCTTTCCCCAGCGGACGCGTGCCATCGCACGCGATTTCGGGTTCTACGGGATCATGCAGACGCGCGGTTACACCGCGACGCAGGTCGACAAGTGTCTCGCCGACGAACCGCTCGCCCGGCGCCTTGCGGCGTCGACCGACGAGGCTACCAACCAGCTGTTCGTTACCGGTACGCCGATGTTCGCGATCGATGGCGTGGTGCTGACCGGAACCTACACCTGGGATGCGCTGCGCCCCCAGCTGGATGCGCGGATGCGGGCTGATTAACGCAATTCTGGTGCAATCCTGTGGATGGGACACCCCCGCCACACGCACTACGCTTCAAGAATCGCGCGATTTGCCCTAGTCCCTGCCGGAACGCTCCAATCCGACAGGACAACCGCATGCAACTTCGCGCCGCAGTCGCCACACTCGCCGCTCTCGCCCTGAGTCTTTCCGCTTGCGGAAAGACCCCCGACGGGGCCGCCGGCGCGCCCTCCACCAGCTCCACCCCGATCGCCAAGATCGCGGCACCCGCGGGTAAGAGCTGGGCCGATACGGCCTCGGTCACCCCCGAAGGCGGCTATCTGATGGGCAACCCTAACGCGCCGGTCAAGCTGATCGAATTCGGCGCGCTAAGCTGTTCGCACTGCGCCGAATTCGCCGAGAAGAGCTTCACCAAGATGCGCGACGATTATATCGCCAGCGGCCGGGTCAGCTTCGAGCTGCGGCTTTTCATGCTCAACGCACTGGATATTCCCGCAGCCATGCTGGCGACCTGCGGCAGTCCCGAATCGGTGATCCCGCTGAGCGAGCAGTTCTGGGCATGGCAATCGACCATGTTCGCCAACCTCCAGGCCGCGGGCGACGCCAAGCTACAGGCTGCGGGCACCCTGCCGCCGAAGCAGCGTTTCGCGGCGATCGCCAACGTGGCCGGAATGGACACCTTCTTCGCCGAACGCGGGATCGCGACCGATCAGGCCGCCGCGTGCCTGGCCGACGTGGGCAAGGCGACCGCGCTGTCCAACCAGACCCAGCAGGCCAACGAAAAGTATCAGGTCAGCGGAACGCCGACATTCTACCTCAACGGCAAGAACCTGAAGACCGCGACCTGGGAAACGCTCGAACCGCTGCTCCAGACCGCCGGAGCGCGCTGAGGCGCTGAGAGGGCCCGGATAGCCCGATGCGTTTCGAGAAGCTCCGCCTGTCGGGCTTCAAGAGCTTCGTCGAGCCGTCCGAACTCCGCATCGAACCCGGGCTGACCGGGGTCGTCGGCCCCAACGGCTGCGGCAAGTCCAACCTGCTCGAGGCAATCCGCTGGGTGATGGGCGAAAGCTCGCCCAAATCGATGCGCGGCGGCGGGATGGAAGACGTGATCTTCGCCGGCACCGCGCAACGCCCGGCGCGCGATTTCGCCGAAGTGGTGCTGACCGCGCACGGTGCTTTCGCCGCGAACGATGCTTTTGCCGAGAAAGATGGGGACGCCGAGATCGAGGTCTCGCGGCGGATCGAGCGCGGGGCGGGTTCGGCCTATCGCGTCAACGGGCGCGACGTTCGCCAAAAGGACGTCGCGCTGGTGTTCGCCGATGCCGCGACCGGGGCGCATTCGCCCGCGCTGGTCTCGCAAGGGCGCATAGCGGCGGTGATCGCGGCCAAGCCCGCCGAGCGGCGGATGATGCTAGAGGAAGCCGCGGGGATCGCCGGGCTCCATGTGCGCCGCCGCGACGCCGAACAGAAACTGCGCGCGACCGAGACCAATCTGGCGCGGATCGTCGATCTGCTGTCGGGTCTCGAAGGCCAGATCGCCGGGCTGCGGCGGCAGGCCAAGGCGGCGGAGCGCTACAAGGCACTGTCGGCGAAGATCAAGCTGGCCGAGGCCCGGCTGGTGTTCGCGCGCTGGCGGGATGCCGCGCAGGCTGCCGATGCCGCGCTGGTTGAGGCGCGTGCTGCCGAGACGGCGGTCGAGCAAGCTCAGCGGGCGAGCAAGACGGCGCAGGACGCTCAGCACACTGCCGCCGCCGCGCTCGCCGAAGCGCGTGACGAGCTGTTCGACCGTCGCCAGGACGCGAGCGCCCACGGGGCGCGGATGGCCGCGCTCTCCGGCCAGCTCGAAGCCGCCGAGCAGCGCTTGGCCGACCTCGACCGCCAGCTCGAACGGCTCGATGTCGATGCGGGCGATGCCGGACGGATGACCGGCGATGCGGCGGCGGCGCTGGGTCGCCTGACCCGCGAAGCCGAGGAGGCCGAAGCCGCGGTTACCAGCGAGGAAGCGCGCCGCCCTGCGGCAACCGCCGCGCAGGATGAGGCCGAACGCGCGGCGCGCGCTGCCGAACTGGCGCTCGCCCAGGCGGTCGCAGAGCAGGCCGGAGTCGATGCCGACTGGCGCGTCGCCGATGCCGCAGTCGCCAGCGCTCGCGCCCGGCTGGCAAGGCTCGACGACGAGGCCCGGCGGCGTGCGGCGCAGGCGGCAGAACTCGACGCGGCGGGCGATCCCGAGGTTGCCTTGGCCGAAGCGCAAGGCGTGTATTTCACCGCCCAGACGGTGACCGTCGCCGCGCAGGCTACCCGCGCTAGCTTCGCCGAAGGCCGCGCGGCACTCGTCGCCGCGCGCGATGCGGCAGGCGATGCGCTGGCGCTGGCACGGGCCGACCTCGCCGGGGTCGAGCGCGAGGCCCAGGCGCTCGCCCGCGACCGCGAGGCGCGCGCGCGCAAAGCCAGCGGGCGCACCGCGATCGAGGCGGTCAAGGCCGCGCCCGGCTACGAACGCGCGCTCGCAGCGGTGCTGGGGCGCGAGGCCAAGGCGGCGCTGGGTGCGGCTCCGGTCGGTGCAGATGGGCGTTTCTGGACCGGGTCGCAGGTTCCTGCCCCGCTCGCTGACAGCCTCGCCACTCACGTCACCGCCCCCGCCGAACTCGCCGCGCGGCTCGCGCTGGTCAGCGTTGCCGAATCCGACGATGGCCGCGCACTGGCTCCGGGCGAATGGCTGGTCAC
This sequence comes from Novosphingobium sp., assembly GCA_031370725.1. Lineage (GTDB taxonomy): Bacteria > Pseudomonadota > Alphaproteobacteria > Sphingomonadales > Sphingomonadaceae > Novosphingobium. The sequence continues at coordinate 1,636 of JANMQW010000438.1, read as the reverse complement.
GCTGGCTGGCGCGCTGCGTCGCTGGGACGGGCTGGTGGTGCGCGGCGAAGGTGCCGCCGAGGCCGCCGAACTCGAAGCCGCCAATCGGCTGTCCGCGCTCGAAGCCGCGCTGCCCGCGAAAATCGACGCACGCGACGAGGCCGAACAGGTCTTCGCGGCAGCGGGTCAGTCGGTCACCGCGCACCAGTCCGAACTCGCCAGCGCCGAGCAGGCGCTATCCCGCGCCGCAGAGGCCGAGCGTCAGACATTGCGCGCGGTCGATCAGGCCGAGGCCGCGCGCGACCGCCTCGCCGCGCGCCGCCGCGAACTCGACACCGCACGCGCCGATCTCGACGAGCAGCACGGCCGGGCGCGGACCGAACTGGCCGAGGCTGAAGCCAAGCGCACCGCGCTCCCCGATCCCGCCGAAGGCCGCGCCGGGGTCGATCGTGCCCGCAGCCGCCACGAGGCCAACCGCCAGGTGCTGCAAGCCGCGCTCGCCGCGCTCGCCAGCCTTGATCAGGGGCTGTCGGCGACACGCGAACGCCGGGCGACATTGCGCGGCGACATCCGCGGCTGGGAAACCCGCGCCGGGGACGCCGAGCGCCGCATCGCCGAGATGGCCCGCCGCCGCGAGGACTTAACCGGCGAGCGCGCGGTTATCGCCGCCAAGCCCGCCGGACTGATGCGCGAAATAGAAGGCGGCGAGGAAACCCGCGAACGGCTCGGCCGCGAACTCACCGCCGCCGAAGCCGGGCTAGCCACGCACGAAGCCGCCGCAAAGGCCACCGGCGAAACGCTCGAAGCGCTAATCGAAACTCTCGCCGCGGCGCGTGAAGCGCGCGCGGGCGCGGCAGCACGGGCCGAGAACCAGCAGGCGCGGCGCGAGGAAATGGCGCGGATTTCGGGAGAACGCTTCCAGTGCCCGCCACCGCTTCTCGCCAGCCAATTCGAGTTCGAAGCGGCGGGAATCGCCGATGCGGGCGAGGAATCAGCCGCGATGGACCGGTTGGCGGCGGACCGCGAGCGGCTCGGCCCGGTCAACCTCGTCGCCGCCGACGAACTCGCCGAAGCCGAGGCGCGCCACGGCCACAGCGCCGCCGAACAGGCCGAGCTGGCCGAGGCGGTGCACCGCCTGCGCGGTTCGATCGGCAGCCTCAACCGCGAAGGCCGCGAACGCCTGCGCGCCGCGTTCGAGGCGGTCGACGGCCATTTTCGCCGCCTGTTCACCCGGCTGTTCGACGGCGGCCAGGCGCATCTCGCGCTGATCGATTCGGACGACCCGCTCGAAGCCGGGCTCGAAATCTTCGCCCAGCCCCCGGGCAAACGGTTGCAATCGCTGACGCTGCTCTCGGGTGGCGAACAGGCGCTGACCGCGATCGCGCTGATCTTCGCGTTGTTCCTCACCAACCCCGCGCCGATCTGCGTGCTCGACGAGGTCGACGCCCCGCTCGACGACGCCAACATCGAACGCTTCTGCGACCTGCTCGACGCGATGGTCAGCGAGACCGCCACCCGTTACCTGATCGTCACCCACAACGCCGTCACCATGAGCCGCATGCACCGCCTGTTCGGGGTGACGATGGTTGAGCAGGGGGTGAGCCGATTGGTCAGCGTGGACTTGGGCGGGGCGGTGGAACTGCTGGCGGCGGAGTGA
>JANMQW010000422.1:0-9324 GCA_031370725.1 Novosphingobium sp. | reverse complement strand
GGGTCATTCGCTCCGCGCGCGGAACAGCGTCCACGCCATGGTAAACGTCACCACGGCGGCGCCGAGCATCGGGAGAATGTGTTTCAAAACGAGATCGCTGGGCAGATCTTTCAGGAACACACCCTCGCTGATCACGATCATGTGATGCGTTGGATTGACCGCGACCAAGGGCTGGAGCCAGGTCGGCATATTGTCCACCGGACTGGCATATCCCGACAGCAGGATCAGCGGCACGGTGACGAAAAACATCCCCAGGAACGCCTGCTGCTGGTTGCCGGCGAGCGTCGAGATCATCAGCCCCAGCCCGACCAGCGCCATCGTGTAGGCCACCACCCCCACCACCAGCAGCCCGAGCGACCCGGTCAGCGGCACGCCATACAGAGCCGGGGTTACCGCCGCGAATATCAGGCAGTTGACCACCCCGACTATGAACGCCGGCGCAACTTTGCCGAGCAGGATTTCGTGCGGCTTCAAGGGCAGGATCATCAACTCGTCGAAGGTGCCGAACTCACGCTCGCGCGCCACCGATTGCGCCGAAACCGACAGCACCAGCACCGCGGTGATTACCGCAATCATCGCGGGCATCGTGAACCACAGGTAATCGAGATTGGGATTGAACCAGTTGCGAGTCACGGTCTGGGGAAGCGGGGGACCGCGCGATTGCGGGCGCAATTCAGCCCCGGCACGATTGACGATCTGGCTTAGATAACCGCCGACGATCTGCGCCGCATTGGTCCTGCGCCCATCGAGCAGCGCCAGCACTTCGCCGCCCCGCCCAGCAGCGATGTCGGCCGACAGGCGTTGCGGCAGGATCAGTCCAGCTATCACTTCACGGCGCGCTATGCCCTCGTCGAGCGCGGCTTCACTGGGATAGCTGCGAAGCGCGCGCACATTGGGACTGCCATCGAGCGCCGCGACCATTTCCTGGGCGGCGCGCCCGCCATCGCGGTCGACCACTCCGATGTCGATCGCCTTGACCTCAAGCGTGGTGGCAAACCCGAACAGCACGAGCTGGAGGAGCGGCGACAGAAGCAGCGTGGTTCGCGCCCGCCGATCGAGCAGAACGACCTTGAGTTCCTTCAACGCCAGCGCGGCGAGCCGGGTAAAGCGCCCCGTCATGACCTTGACGCGCTCATGCAATCGTACGCCCGATGGCCTTGGTGACGCGCCAGAAGAAGAACGCTCCGAAGCCGAACATGATCGCGGCGTTGGGCCAGAAGATCGCCCAGATGTCGCCCGTCAGGAAAACGCTTTGCAGGCTGGGGATCAGGTAGCGCGCGGGCACGATCAGCGTCAGATACTGGATCGGAAGCGGCATCGAATCGATCTCGAACAGGAAGCCCGAGAGTAGCAGCGAGGGCAGGAAGCCCGAAAGTAGCGCGAACTGGGTCGAGACGAACTGGTTGCGCGTCCCCGCCGAGATCAGCAGCCCCTGCCCCAGCACTGCCGAAAGAAATGCGCTGGAGATCAACAGCAGCGCCGGGAACGTCCCGCGGAACGGCAGGTCATAGGCGACGATCGCCACGCCCACGCATACCGCGGTGGCGGCCAGCCCGAGCACGAAATAGGGAAACAGCTTGGCCGCGACCAGTAACGGCACCGGAATCGGACTGGCGAGCAAGCCCTCCATCGTCCCACGTTCATATTCGCGTGCAACAATCAGCGCGGTCAGCATCGTCCCGATCATCGCCATCACGATCGCGATCGCACCGGGGACCAGCGTGTAGCGGCTGCGAAGGCCGGGGTTGTAGCGGTAGCGCGGATTGATCTGGAGCACCGGCTTGCGCACCGTGCCACGTTCGCTCATCCGCGCCGCGCTCCACGATGCCAGCAAGCCGCGGGCGTGCCCGGCGATGAAGGCGGCAGTGTTGGGTTGGGCGCCGTCGGTCAGCACCTGGATGTCGCGCGGGCGGCCATCGACCAGTCCCTTGCCGAAGCCCTGGGGGATGACCACGATCCCGCGCAACTCGTCGGCCAGCAGCGCGCGCGCCAGCGGCTCGACCGCCGGGGCTTCGCGGATCGCGAAATAGGGGTTGCGCGCGAACACTGCGACCAGGTCGCGCGACGCTGCGGTGTGATCGCGATCGACGAGCCCCGTGCGGGTCGCCGTGGTATCGAGGCTGACCGCGCTGCCGAACAGGAACATCAGCAGCAGCGGCAGCACCAGAACCAGCCCGATGCTTGAAGGATCGCGCCAGATCTGCGCCCATTCCTTGGCCATCACCGCCGCGGTCGCGCCGCGCGCGCTCATGCAGCCACCGCCCGCGTGCGCTCGCGCTGCGCCGCGATCAACGCAATGAATGCATCCTCCAGCGTGGCCCCCGCAGTACGTACCGCGAGCGCCTGTTGCTTGAGCTCCTCGGGCGTCCCATGCGCGATCGCCTCGGCCTGGCTGATCAGCAAGAGCCGGTCGCACAGTTCGGCTTCGTCCATGAAATGGGTCGTCACCAGCACCGCCACCCCGCGATCGGCGATGGCGGTGATGTGGTGCCAGAACTCGCGCCGGACCAGCGGATCGACCCCCGAGGTGGGCTCGTCGAGAAACAGTACCCGCGGCGCGTGCATCACCGCTGCGGCGAGCGCGAGGCGCTGCTTGACCCCAAGCGGAAGCGTGCCCGCCGAAAGCTTCCAGAAGGCTCCGAGTGCAAGATTCTCGACCGCTCCCTCGATCGCCTCGCGCGCGCCTCCTCCGGCCAGACCATAAGCCCCGGCGACGAAGCGCAAGTTGGCCGCGACCGACAGGTCGGAGTAGAGCGAGAACTTCTGCGGCATGTAGCCCAGTGCCTGACGCGCCTCGGCGGTCGCGGTGGTCAGGTCGAAACCGGCGACGCGGCCGCGACCCGCACTCGGTTTGGCCAACCCGCACAGCATCCGGAAGGTGGTCGATTTGCCCGCACCGTTCGGGCCGAGCAGGCCGAACACTTCGCCCGGCGCCACCGCGAAGCTGACATCGTTGACCGCTACGAAATCGCCATAACGTTTGCTCAGTCCGATCGCCTCAATGGCGGCCGGCGTGGAAGAATCGCCGGCAATTGGCGCGAACGCCGCCGCAACCGCGCTGGGTTTGAGCACGCTGGCATCGTCGAGCAGCCAGGCGAAGCCATCGTCCACCAGCGGACGCCGCTCGCGCCACGCGGCCCTGGCAATTTCGTCCAGAACTGGCGGCTGGTCGGCAGCAGAGCGCAGCGTCAGGCGCACCTCACCCCCGTCGATCCGCCCGGCGATGGTCATCGGCTGCTCGAGCGCCGCACGCAACACCCGGCGGCGCGTCTCGGCCAGGACCGGGGTGCTCCAGCAGCGCCCCGCCGCAAATTCCGCGAGGCCCGCCGGTGGCCCAAAGTACTGGCGGCGGCCTTCGTGAAGAACCAGCACATCATCGCACTGCTCGGCGTCGTCGAGGATGCTGGTCGCCCACACGATCCCCGTCTCTGGCCCCGCCAGATCGCGCGCCAGCTGCCAGATCTCACGCCGCGACAACGGATCGACCCCGACCGACGGCTCATCGAGCAGCATCAGCGGTGGGGCGGCGGCGACCGCGCAGGCCATCGCCAGCTTCTGCCGCATCCCACCCGAAAGCCGCCCAGCAGCGCGGCGGGTGAAGGGTGCCAAGCCGGTCAGTTCGAGCAAATGCGCGATCCGCTCGTCCCACAGCTCGCGCGAAAGCCCGCGAAGTTTGGCATAGAGCGTCAGGTTCTGCATCACCGACAGCTCGCCATACAGCGCGCCCGACTGCGGCATATAACCGATCCGCGATCGATCGAGCCGAGCCACGGGAACGCCGAACACGGCCACCTCGCCCGCATCGGGAACCACCAGCCCGGCGCAAATCCGCAACAACGTCGTCTTGCCCGCGGCATCGGGTCCGACCAGCCCCATGATTCGCCCCGGCTCAAGCGTGAAGCCCACGCCTTTGAGCGCATCGATAGCGGGCGCGCCGCGACCCGGGGATTTGAAACGCTTGGCTACCCCGTCAAGGTGAAGGAGCGCGTCGCCGGTCATCCCACCCCCGAAGCGGGGTCAGCCTCCCGTCGCGGATGGCAACGTCACCGTCACCGGCTGCCCCTGGCGCAGCTCGTTCTTCGGATCGTCCACGGTCAGTCGCAGGCGATAGACCAGGTCGGCGCGCTGGTCTTCGGTCTGGACGGTGCGCGGGGTAAACTCGGCGACGGGCGAGATATAGCCAATCGTGGCGGGCCAGTGCTTCCCGCTGCCATCGACCTGCACCGTGACCCGCATTCCGGGGCGGACCCGCGGCAAGTCGGGCTCAGCGACATAGGCGCGCACCCGCACCGGCTGGGTCAGCGCGACGGTGTAGACGATCTCGCCCGGCTGGACGATCGCGCCCGCCTCGCGCACCCGGGTCAGCACCTGCCCTGCGCTGGGCGCCTTGAGCACCGCGTCGGACAGGTCGGTCTGGATCGCGCGGCGCTCGGCGGCCATCTGCGCCGCATCGGCACGGGTCGCGGTGCGATCTTCGACGCGGGTACCCGCCTGGCTCAGCGACAGCGAGGCGCGCGCACTTTCGAGTTGGGCCGCCGCGGCGGTTAGCGAAGACTGGCTTGTTTCCAACTCAGCCTTGGAGATGAACCCGCGCTCGCTCAACGCCCGGCGACGCTGGTTGAGGCGGCGCGCTTCGCTCAGCCGCGCTTCGGCATCGACCACTGCCGACTGTGCAGCGCGCACTTCCTGCGGACGATTTCCGGCGATGTCCTTGCTGACCATCGCCGAGGCCGCGGCGACTTTCGCATCGGCACCCGCGAGCTTGTCGCGCAGCGGCTGGCCATCGAGCCGGGCGAGGTCCTGCCCCGGCACGACCTTGTCGCCCTCATCGACCAGCACCTGAGCGATGCGCCCGCCCACGCGGAAGCCCAGCTCGACTTCGCGCACCTCGACATTGCCATAGATTTTGGGGGCCAGATCGCGCGCGCCGCCCCACCAGCCGGCGGCGCGGCCGACAAAGAACAGGACCACCCCGGCGATCGCCAGCACCAGCGCCAGCCGCGCTCTAGGCGTCGCCATCCCGAACCCTCATCAACGAACCCTTCCCCTCGCGGCGTCGATGCGCCGTTCGGGAGCTAGGCTAACCCAATGCGATGACAAAGGGAATCCGCAATCGTCGCAAGCCCGATCAGGCCGCGCCAAGCCGGGTGAGCGAGCGTTCGAGCATCAGCAGTTGCCAGATCAGGCGGCTGTGATCGCTACGCCCGGCAATGTGCGCCTCGGCCAGGCTGCGCAGGCGAGCGGAATCGAACCACCCAGTGCGGGCCAGTGCGCCGTTGTTCGCGACGCTACGCGCTTCGCCTGCCAGCGGTCCGCGCAGCCACGCGGCAATCGGGGTGACGAAGCCCATCTTCGGGCGGAACAGGATTTCGTCTGGCAAGTGGCGGCGCATGACCTGCTTCATCAGCCATTTGCCCTGCGATCCACGAATGCGCATACCCTCTGGCAAGGTCGCGGCGAATTCGATCAGGCGGTGGTCGAGCAACGGCTCGCGCGCCTCTAGGCTGACTGCCATGCTGGTGCGATCGATCTTTGTCAGGATGTCACCCGGCAACCAGAACTTCAGGTCGGCGTATTGCGCGCGGTCAAGCCCGGTGCGCGCGGGCGCGCAACGCATCAGGGCGACCAGCGGATCCTCTGCACGATATTCGCCGCGCTGGCGGCGGAACTCGTCGGAGTAGAGGCTGTCGCGTAATTCAGGCCCGCAGATCGCCAGTGCGCGTGCATAGCCAAGCTCGCTACTGCCTCCGAGCGATTGCAACGTGGTTTTGGCGCGTAGCGGGCGCGGGGCCCAGTCGGCCTTGGGGTAAAGCCGCCCGGCGGTGCCGAACAACGGTCCGCGCAGGCCGGCTGGAAGCAGCGCGCGGACCCGATCTTCGCGCAGTTGGAACGCCTGGCGACGGTATCCGGCCAGCGCCTCATCCGCACCATCGCCCGATAGGGCCACGGTGACATGCTCGCGCGCCAGCGCACAGACCCGCAACATCGGCAGCGCCGAGGCATCCGCGAACGGTTCATCGAAAATGCCGGCAAGCTGGTCGATCGCTTCGAAATCGTCTGGCGATACGAGCCGTTCGTGGTGCTTCGTGGCGAACTGTTCCGCGACCATCTGCGCGTAGGCGCTCTCGTCATAGCCCGAGACATCGAAACCGATGCTGCAGGTGGTGACCGGATCGGGCGAATTTTCGGCCATCAACGCGACCACGCTCGAGCTGTCGAACCCGCCCGAAAGGAATGCCCCCAGCGGCACATCGGCGGTCATCCGCGAGGTTACCCCCTCGCGCAAATGGTGGAGCAGTCGCGCGCCCAGATCGGCGGTCGAGCCCGAAGCCCGCTCGGCAAAGCTGATGTCCCACCATTGCACCGGCGGCGCTGGATCACGGCCTTGTTCGAACAGGCGGTAATGCCCCGCTGGAAGCTTTTCGACGCCTGTGAAGATCGAACGATGATCGGGGACATAGCCCCAGGCGAGGTAATCCTCGATCGCCAACGGATCGATCTCGCGCCGCAGCAGCGGGTGTGCGAGCAGACCCTTGAGCTCCGAAGCGAACGCCAGACTGCCATCGCTCAATCGCGCGGTAAACAACGGTTTTACCCCCAAGCGATCGCGTGCGAGGAGCAAACGTCGGGTGGGCAGATCGTAGAGCGCGAACGCGAACATGCCATGGAGGCGCGGCAGGCAATCCACCCCCCAACGCTGCCATGCCGCCAGGATCGTTTCGCTATCGCCGTCGGTGGCGAACTTGGCGCCCAGCGCGGTCAGCTCGCGGCGCAGCTCGCGGTAGTTGTAGATTTCGCCGTTGAACACCAGCACCGCCCGGCCATCGACCGAAGCCATCGGCTGGGGCGATCCGGCGAGGTCGATGATCGACAGGCGGCGGTGGCCCAGCGCGACGCCGGGGCCGGTCCACACCCCCGCACCGTCGGGGCCCCTGTGGGCGAGCGCGTCGCACATCCGCTCGACCCGCAACGGATCGACCGGCTTGGGCGTCGCCCAATGAAAGATGCCCGCGATACCGCACATGCCCCGTCGATCCCTTCGCGGTGGCGGTTAGCGGGTCGCAGCGACGCGGTCCATCCACGCCCCCGGCCCGCCCGTCGCGGCAACGAAACGGGTCAATGCCGGCTCGGCTGGGCGTCCGGGGTGTTTTTCAGCCGAAACGATCAGCACCGCGGTGGCGCGGCGGCGCAGCAGCAGGCGATCGGCCATGTTGGCCAGCTTGAGCCGGGCATTGCTGCCGGTGACGGTGTCGCCGGTCTTGTACCAGGTGGCGCACAGCCGCTCGACCCGCTCGGCGGCCAGCCGGTCGGTCTTGGCTCCGGCCAGCGCGGGGCCGGACTGAGCCCAGTCCCACGCGCTTTCGGGGGTCAGCGCGCCCTCGCCGAACCCGCCCGCCTCATGGCCCTCGCCCTGGCTGGCATACAGCGCATAGGAAACGTCGACCGTGTGGCCCTGCGCATCGGCATAGCGCCCAAGCAGGCGGTGATCGGCTCCGGCGTGGCGCGGCTCCCACCAGATGCGGGGAGCGTAGTCGATCCGGTGCCAACCCTTGACCGCAGGCAGTTCGATCCGCGCGGGCAGCGGGGCGGCCAACCGATCCGCCGCGCCGGCCCAGGCCATGCCGCCGAGCGCAAGCGCGAGCGTCGACGCCAGCGCCGCCTCGCCGCCGATCCGTCGCTCCGCCAGCCGAGCCAGCAACGCCGATGTGGCAATCGCATCCGCATCGATCTGGGGTTCGTCGGGTGCGCGGTCGAACCAGTGCCAGCCAAGCGCGAGGACCAGCACGATCACCACCGCGAAGAAAATCCAGCCGTAAAAGATGTGGTCGAAGCCACTGGCAAATTCGATTCCGCGATAGTGCGCGACGATTACCGTGCCCCACGCCCGCACCCCGTTGGCGAGCACCGCCAGCGCGAGCGTGCTGCCCACGAACGCAATCCGCCGCGGCCAGGCGCGAAAACACAAGTTGGCGGCGAGCACCGCAAACGCGCTCATCGCGACCAGGAATTTCACCCCCGAGCAAGCCTCGGCAACCTTGAACAAGGCGGTCGGGGTGGTGATGAACACGCCTTCGAGCGAAGCGGGCATGCCGCTTAGCGCCAACAGCGACATGGTGATCCGCGCGGTGATCAATTGGAGGAGCGGGACGAGTTCGTCGCCGAACGGAACCAGGAACAGCATAAAGGCGAGCGGAAACGCCAGCCCGGCGGATACCCTCGGACCCAGCAGCGCCAGCGCCGCGCCTTGCAACAGTGCCACCGCACCAAGCTGTCGGGCCAGCGAAAGCCCGGCGAAGCTTCCCAGAACCCAGATGAATGCGGCCCCCGCCACGACGATCAGCCCCGGCCACCATGCTTCAGGAGCCAGCTTCGCCAGCTCGCGCCGCCGCAGCGCCACCAGCCAGGCGAGGATCGCGGGCACCAGCAACACGTGGTTGTACGTCGAAGTATCCCACCACTGCCCGGCCATCGCCCGCCAATCGGCAAAGAATAGCGCGATCAGGGCCAGCCAGGTCGTACCAAGAAGTACCAGAGGCCGCTGCCATGCGATGGGTAACGCAATGGCCCAGCGGTGCGGCTGCGGCGTGACGAGCGCCTCAGGCGGCATCGCGCACGCTCGCGCGACCGATTCCGACGATCTCGGGTAGATCGGCGAGCATCGCCAGCCAACTCTGGTGGTCGGTGATGAAGGCGCGCGCAGCCAGCCCCAGCGCGGCGCGGTCTTGGGGAGCGGCGAGCAGTGCCGTGGCGCGGGCGATGAATTCCGCGTCGTTTCCGGCTATGGCGATCTCAACCCCGTCGCGCGCCGCAATCCCGGTTGCGGCGCCGGGCGAAGCCAGCACCGGGCGACCCATCGCCATCGCCTCAAGCACCTTGTTCTGGACTCCGCGCGCGATTTCCAGCGGGGCGACGACCAGATCGGCGCCCACCAGCCAGGTGCGCATATCCTCGACTTTGCCCCACACTCGCGTCCCCGCCTCACCGTCCAAGGCAGCAACTGCGGGCGAAGGCTTGCGACCTACGATATTAAACTGTGCGTGGCCGAAACGCTCGCGGATCGCCGGCATGATCCGCGTGGCGAAGCGAACGACTGCGGCCACGTTGGGCGGATAATCCATCTGCCCGGTGAACAGCAGGTGCGGACCCGGAGCGAGGGCGAGTTCTGGGGCGGTATTGACGAAAGTCGGCGAAAACCTGTTGCAGTCGATCCCGTTGCCGAGCGCGCGGATATCGCAGGCCGAGCGGCTGGCGGGGTCTAGCCGCGCACGAAACAGCGCCGCTTCTTCTTCGGTTACCAGCAAACTCAGATCGGCCCGCTGCGCC